>JALONF010000177.1 GCA_025455085.1 Ignavibacteriaceae bacterium | reverse complement strand
GGAACGACCTGTGTGGTAAATAAAGATGGCAAATTAACAGGTGTTATAACTGACGGAGATTTGAGAAGACTTCTCGAAAAAACAATGGATGTGAAGAATCTTGTTGCAACCGATATAATGTCAAAGAATCCTAAAGTTACTGATAAAGATTATCTTGCATCTTTTGCGTTACAGATAATGGAAAGCCACAAAATCACTTCACTGATCGTTGCCGACCGCGATAAAAAACCTATTGGTATAATTCATCTTCACGATCTTGTTAACCTCGGGCTCCAAAGAAGATGAAATTTTTACTCCCAATCTTTTTGTCCTTAATATTTATAAGCTGCACGGGCAAAGATGTAAAACCGAAAGTTGATTCCTCATTTATTGTCGAAGAGCTGCCTGCGCAGGAAAGCTGGAACTCAACTGTCTTCTTTACTGATTCAGGAAAAACTGCTGCGATTCTTTACACCGGGCATCTCCAATTATTTAATACAAGAAAAGAAACGATTCTTAAAGATGGTGTGAAGGTAGAATTTTTCAATTCGCTTGAAGTGAAAACCACTACACTTACTTCTAAACGCGGTAGAGTTGATGAAAGAACTAATGACTTATATGCAATTGACAGCGTGGTTGCTGTTAATGATAGCGGTATTGTTGTTAGAACTGATGAATTGAAGTGGCGCAACAGGGATCAGAAAATTGTTTCAGATAAATTTGTTACGATTGATTCACCGGATGAGCATATTGAAGGCTACGGATTTGAATCTGATCAGCATCTGAGAAATTATGTTATTTACAATATCACTTACATTACCAAAGCAAACAAATTGTAATGTCTAGATTTTCATTTCTATTTATTTACCTTTTCATTTTTTGTGTTTCGCTTCAATCGCAAAGTGAAAATGAGAAAATAATTGTTATTGGTGATAGTCTTGTTGGGAAGTATTTGGAAGGTGAATCAATCAGAGAAGTCATTGGTAATGTAAAGCTTACGCAGGGAAACGTATTTGTAACCTGCAATAAAGCAATCCAATATCTTGCCCGCAACGAAGCTGAGCTGATTGGTAATGTTATCGCAACTCAGGATAGTCTTACTCTCAAAACAGAAAAAGGATTTTACTTTGGTAATCTTAGAAAAACCAAAAGCACTTCGGGAATTATTCTTGACGATACACAGGTAGTTCTTTCTGCTGACAGCGGCGAGTACTTCTTTGATGAAGCACGTGCGTTTTTTCAATCAAATGTTCAACTCATTGATGCTTCAACTACTATGATTGCTGATGAGCTTACTTACTTTAAGAATCTTGATAAATCAATCGCAGTTGGAAATGTGAACATTAATGATACAGATAATATCATTTCAGCAGACACATTAACGCATCTGAGGACTGCTAAGTACAGCATTGCGGATGGAAATGTTAGTATCAAAAATTTGAAAGATAACTTAACCATTTTTGGTGAACATCTTGAGGATGATGGTCAGCTGAAATATACTTTGATAAATGATAAACCATTATTGATGCAGGTTGACTCTACCTTCAACACAGAAGCAGTTGACCAGAATAGAATTTCTATTGATACTATGCTGATAAAAAGTCAGGTGATGGAAAGTTTCCGCAGCGAAACTAATATGTTCAAAGCGACGGATTCAGTAATGATATTGAGAGGAGCTTTCGCTTCCGTAAATGATCTTACGACATACTATCGGGATGAAGAAAAAATAATTACAGACAAAATTAGTGAAGATGCTTCAAGACCAGTTTTATGGTATGATAATTCTCAACTTATGGGTGACTCAATCACAATTTATCTGGAAGATGGTCAGATTAAGAATCTGGTAGTCAACAATAATTCTTTTATGCTTTCACAGAATAAACTCTTTGACAAAAGATTTGACCAAACATCATCCGATGGGATTAATCTTTACTTTAATGAAGATCGTTTAGAACGAGCGGAGTTTACAGGCAAAGTTCAGTCAATATATTTTATGTTTGATGATGATGTACCAAACGGAGCGGTAAAATCAACTGCTCATAGTGCAGTGATAGTATTTAAGGATAATGAAATTGATCAGGTACGACTATTTGGCTCACCGACAAGTGAATATTATCCAGAAGTTAAAGTAGAAGGTTTAGAAAGAACGTTTACTTTGCCTAAATTTGTTTTGAAGGAAAATCGTCCACTCAAAAAAGATTTTTTAATGAACCGGCAAGAGGGTAATGAGTAATACACTTAGAAGCGAATCACTTGTGAAAATTTATAAGAAGCGAAAGGTTGTTAATAAAGCTTCCGTTCAGGTTTCTAAGGGGGAGATCGTTGGTTTGCTCGGTCCAAATGGTGCGGGTAAAACAACAACATTTTACATGATAACCGGAATGATTAAGCCGGATGATGGAAATGTTTTTCTTGATGATGAAGAAATAACAAAAGTACCTATGTACAAACGGGCACGGATGGGAATAGGATATTTGCCCCAGGAAGCATCCATCTTCAGGAGATTGACAGTTGAAGAAAATATTCTTGCTGTTCTTGAAATGACAAATCTTGACAAAGAAGCACGAATCAAAAAATGCGAAACACTTCTCAATGAGTTATCAATCACTCAAATCAGGAAAAGCAAAGGTTTTCAGCTTAGCGGAGGTGAAAGAAGAAGGACTGAAATTGCACGTGCGCTTGCAACTGACCCAAGTTTTATTCTTCTTGACGAACCTTTTGCCGGCATCGACCCGATTGCTGTTGAAGATATTATGAACATTGTTGCAAATCTTAAGAACAGGGGAATCGGTATATTAATAACCGACCACAACGTCCACGAAACACTTAGCATAGTGGACAAAGCCTATATCTTAATTGACGGAGTAATTTTCAAGCAAGGTGGTGCCGATGAGCTAGCAAATGATGAAGAGGTAAAGAAGCTATATCTCGGTGAGAAATTCAGATTAGATAGGTACTCCTGATATTATCAAAAACTTTTTCTGCTTCATGCAAATTTTCCATCTTTCCTAAATCAATCCACTCATCTTCATTATGGACATAACCAATAATGTTTTCCTTCTTCGCTACTGCGAGATACAACTCAATTAATGAAAAAACATTTTTGTCCGGGAAGTATTTGAACATTTTCGGATCTACAACCTGTATTCCGCTGAATGAATATGTGAGTAATTCCGACTCAGCATCTCTTGCCATTATTTTCTCACCGGAGTTTTCATTTACCCAACCACAAAGAGTATTACTCTTATCAAATAAAAATTTTCGGGAAGAACTTCTATCCTGAACTGCTAAAGTTGCAATACTAGATGACACAAGATGGAAGTCCATCAGTTTATTCAGATTTATGTTAGAAAGAATATCAACATTATAAACGAGGAATGGATCCTCATCAGAAAAAAAATGTGAAGCTTTCTTTAATCCTCCACCAGTTTCGAGAAGTTTTTCCTTCTCATCTGAAATCTCAATTGAACAGTTGAAAAAATTATTTTGTTTAAGATAATCTTCAATCTGATCTGCGAAGTGATGAACGTTGATTATGATTTGATCGAATCCTTCAGCTTTTAGTTTACTGATTTGCAGTTCGAGAAGGGTGCGTCCTTTTATTTTAATTAATGCTTTTGGAGTTGAATCGGTGAGTGGTTTAAGTCTTGTCCCCAGACCCGCAGCAAGAATCATTGCCCGCATTATCAAAATTCCTTTTTGCTTAGTTGGGTATGATTTACTTCAACTACAATATTAAAATTTTCTTTTAAATGTCTGGCAAGATTTTCTGCACAATAAACTGAACGATGCTGTCCACCTGTGCAGCCAAAACTTATCATCAAATCCTTGAAATCTCTTTGAATATAATTTTTGACCGAATCATCAAGGATTGAATAAACCGATTGTAAAAATTCAATGACATCACGTTTGTTACTCAAAAAGTTAATTACGTCATCATCAAGTCCATTACTATTCACATATTCAGGATATCTTCCCGGATTTTCCAAAGCGCGGCAATCGAAAACAAATCCGCCGCCATTTCCCGAATAATCTTTTGGAATTCCTTCTTTATAAGAAAAGCTATTGATAGTTACTTTAAGTTTTTTACTAAGTTGATTCAATTCAAACTTTTTAAGTTCTTCATTATTAATAATTGAATCCAAAATGCGTTTCATTTCAGGAAGTTTTTTAGGGATGTGATTGTTGTCCAAGAGCCATTGAAGATTTTTTAATGCAAATGGTATGCTTAATAAAAAGTGAGATTTATTTTCGTAGTATCCTCTGAATCCATAAGCACCAAGCGTCTGCAGCAATCTTATCAAAACATATTCGTAATAATATTTCTTAAACCTCTGACTTCTGATTTCTGACCTCTGATTTGCGTCTCTAAGGTAGAATTCAAGTAACTCTTCTCTTCTTTGCGGTTCTAAATTAACTTTAGCCTGAAAGAGCAAAGATGCAACATCATATTGCAATGCACCCCTTCTTCCTCCCTGGTAATCAATAAAGTATAGTTGATTGTTATGGACTAAAATATTTCTTGATTGAAAATCGCGGTACATAAAATAATTTGTGCCAGCGGAAAGAAGGAACTGAGTAAAAGTTTTGAAATCATCTTCCAATTTCTGTTCATCGAAAGGAATTTTTGCGAGCTTAAGGAAATAATACTTGAAATAATTTAAATCCCATAGTATTGACTGCTGATCAAACTTTACACGTGGAAAGCAGACAGAATAGTCCAATCCTTTCCCGCCATCAATTTGAAATCGAATGAGGTGACTAAGAGCTTCTCTATAATAGCCTAATGTTTTATCAGAAAATGAATCGTTCGCTTTTTCTTTTTCCACTAAAGAGAAAAGTGTTGTATCACCAAGATCTTCAATCAGG
>JALONF010000446.1 GCA_025455085.1 Ignavibacteriaceae bacterium | reverse complement strand
GCCATTCTACCTCTTGCCGCATACTCTCCCCACAAACAACAATTATTAGATATTCTCTTAACATTTGGATTGACTTCTTTGGTTCTTTCGAAAGCAAATCTTGTAATCTCTGTTATTTCATCAACTGAGTGATTAAAAATATTTGCCCAATCATGGTATTCATTCATCACTTCCCACTCGAGAACTTTGTCGCCGTAATGAGTGACAAGATTATAAACATGCTTTTCCATATAGCTTTTTAGTTCAGAAAAGTTTTTCTGCTTTAACCATTCAGGAGTAACTGTTGGATGAAACCAGAACAGTGGACGACCTTCGATTGTGATATTGTGCTGCATAAGAAAATTCACGATATCATCTTTCACACCCCAGTTATAATTACCTTCTGTTGGTTCGAATAGTTGATACCAGGAATCCCAAACGTAATGAGTTACTGTTGCAGTGTTGAAAACTTCAGGGAAACGTTTTGTAAACCCTTCGGATTGTGCCCATATCAATTGTCTGCTTTCACATCCAAAGTGAACACTGTCTTTTCTATTTTGTCTTATGATCTCACTTCTGGCATGTTCAAGCTCAATTTGCTCACCAACAATTAAAGCGTATTTAAGTGCTCTGTCAGAATAGTCTGCACAACGTTCAGCATCATTCTGTTTTTTGGTTGCATCTTCAAATAATTCTTCAGATAGATTTACCAGATGATTGACTTCTCGAGTTTTGCATATTTCTCATTTACATTTCGATTTCTAATTACTCTGCTTTTTGCATATTCGTAATTGAGATTGAGTTTATCCCGTGATGAAATCTCCCTCATCGTAAAATGTTCTCCACCGTTATCTGCTGTCAACCAAATATAACCGAATCCTTCAATGAACCACCTTGAATTGATCCCAAATTTTTTATTATCAAGATCAGAAGGAAGCTTAATTCCATCCTGAGTTATTTCAATACTTGATTTGAACGGATCTTCATTCTCATCGGTTAGATATACAAAATCCATCTTTGGCATCCACGGATGAGGATAAGGTCGAATAATTCCATCGCCTTTACCTGATGGAAAAATATTTCCATACTTGGATAAGAAAGGTGATGCAACAACTGCAGCAGCACCGAGCGCTGAAGTCTTCAAAAATTTTCTTCTGTCAAGATTGTTCATTATATCCTCAGATAATATTTAGAGTGAGTTCCATTTATTTTTTAAAGAAATTAATCTGTCGAATGCTGCTTTCTTTTCTCCTTTTGGTGAGCGGAGTATTCCTCCTTTTTTCAGAAAACCAAACGGATCGACAAAGTCATACCAGTTAGCTGCCTCAATAAATTTTTTGCTGTAAGCATAAGTGAAAATACTTTCAAGCCAGTCTGCCTGAAGTTCTTCGTCCCAGTGTCTGTGCCATTCATACGGCTTTTGACTGAAGTCTTCTTCGGCTTCTGTAAATTCCTGTGTTATTCCATAAGAAGGGGCACCGATCTCTGCAAGCTGAACGGCTTTTCCCATCTTTTCATATCGTTCTATAGATTGCAATGCTTCAGTGAGTGTGTGGTGAACAAAATAAACCTGTACACCTATGATGTCGAAGTCAACACCCGCCTCAATTATCTGCTTCGTAAACTGATGAGGTGTTCTTTGTGTAGTATCTCTTGCAACATCACAGGCAAGTTTCGTTAATTCGATTGTCTGTTTGTGATTTAACTGAACCTCATTTGCCCAGTCGTGCATTTCGTTTACGACTTCCCAGACTTCAATTTCATCTTTATAAAAACCTACTACTTCCCGAACATGCTTTTCGACATACTTCAATAATTCAAAATAAGTTTTCTTCTTAAGCCATTCCGGAGTGACCCAATTGTGAGTCCAGAACAATGGTCTTCCTTCAACAGTGATCTGATTCTTTCGTAATTCCCGAATTAACTTCAAGCGTTCGGAAAATTTTTTATTACCTTCCTCGGGTTCGAAATCAATAAAATCACCTTTGAGGTAGTGAGTAACAGTGGCATAATTAAATGCTTCATTAAATCTCTCCATAAAAAGTTTTGGTGATTCCATCTGAAAATATCCACGTGAATCACATCCGAAATAAAAATCGTCTCTCTTTCTGTTTCTTGAAATATCAAATCTTGCCTTTTCAATTTCCATCATTTCGCTTGCATTAGTTGAATAAGCGACTGATTTTTGGGAATATTCAGCACATTGTAAATTAGATGATTCATATCTTCTTGCATCATTAAGAAGTTCTTCCGACAAATCAAGATGATGCTTAAGTTCGATTGTAGATTTCCAACCATCAGATTCAAACTTATTTCTTCTTTGGGCGTTACGATAAACTCTTGTTTTTGCTACTTCATAATTAAGATTTAATTCAAGCGTTCCAGATTTTGGAAGCTCATAATAATTACCTTCATTATCAGCAGGAATAAATAAATATCCATATCCTTCAACATTCCACCTTACACTGATTGAAAATTTATTTCTTCCCTCAGTATCACTTATTTGAATCCCTGCGTTCGTGAGTTTAATATCCGAATGAAATGCGTCACCGAACTCATCCAAAGTCATTACAAAATCAAATAGGTGAGGACCTCTTCCCTTTTGTACAAAATATGGTTTGAATAAAATTTTTCCGTCAGCCATTTGTCTTCTTAATTATAATATTACCTTAATCCCCAGCTCTGCTGGAGTTTCAACAATCTGTCATAAGCAGCTTTTCGTTCTCCTTTTGGTGATTCAAGCAAGCCACCGTTTTTTATCCACGAATATGGATCAACAAAATCATACCAGTTAACAGCTTCGATCCATTTTTTGCTGTATGCAATTGTGTATAGTTCTTCAAGCCAGTCTGCTTGCAGTTCCTGATCCCAATTTCTTCGCCAGATGTAGGGTTCAGTTGATATTTCCAGCGAACCATTATCAATCGATGCTTTGCTCGGACCAGATGATGCCCCGACTTCTGTGAGCTGAACCGGTCTTCCGAAT
>JALONF010000445.1 GCA_025455085.1 Ignavibacteriaceae bacterium | reverse complement strand
GGTGTCCGGTAAACCGTCAAACTTCCTGATTATCGGGATTCAGGAAGCAGTTGAAAATATTTTTGCTTTAATTGAAGAAAATCTATTTCAGATTGGCGGAGACTTTGCTAATGTGAAGCAGATTGTAATTGGTGTTGCCGGAGCAGGTCGTGATGAAGATGCAAAGCTACTCGAAAAAAGTTTCAAAGATTACTCGGAAGAACAACGAGTCCATTTCAAAGGGGTTAAAGTTTTGAGCGATGCACACATTGCACTCGAAGGGGCTTTTCCCGATTCAGCAGGATGCATTTTAATAGCGGGCACAGGCTCAATTCTATTTGGCAAAGATGATGAAGGCACAATCCATCGTGTTGGCGGATTCGGCAGATTGATCGGCGATGAAGGAAGCGGTTACTCGATTGGAAGAAAAGCACTGAACGCTGTTTCAAAAGCATCAGACGGCAGAGGAGAAGAAACACTAATATCAGAATTGCTGAATGCTAAAATGAATTCCAGCTTTTCAATTACAATCATAAATAAAGTATATAAAGAAAAACTCGATGTTGCTTCTGTTGCAAAATTAGTAATCGAAGCCGCTGAAGAAGGCGATCCGATTGCAGAAGATATACTCGATGAAGAAGCTGATGAATTGGTGCTTCACATAAAATCCTTGCTTAGTAAAATCCACACAGATAAACTCAACGTTGCTTTTTCAGGAAGTCTTCTTGATAATAAAAATTTCTATTCAGCTTTACTTAGACAAAAGGTCAAATCAACTTTATCCAGAGTTGAAGTTGTGAAACCTGCAGCTCCTCCCGTCAGCGGAGCAATCCTCTTCGCAAAAAGATTAGCTTTCACCTGAGGCGGACAAGGATGAAAAGTAATAAAAGAGAAGAAAGAAATCCCTGGCTGTGGGTTCCCTCTCTTTATCTAGCCGAAGGTCTCCCTTATGTTGTGGTGATGACGGTTTCAGTTATTATGTATAAACGACTTGATGTTTCGAATACTGAAATTGCTCTTTATACAAGTTGGCTCTATTTACCGTGGGTGATAAAACCTTTCTGGAGTCCGGTTGTTGATCTGTTGAAAACTAAAAGGTTTTGGATAATGATCATGCAGTTCTTCATTGGTGCAGGACTTGCCGGAGTTGCACTCACTCTTCCAACAGAAAAATTTTTCCAGTACACACTCGCCTTTTTCTGGCTCCTTGCTTTCAGCTCTGCGACTCACGACATAGCTGCAGATGGGTTTTACATGCTTGGCTTGAAGAGCATCAGCAAGCATACTTCGTTGGAATACGATCTACATTTTACCGATTAGCTATGTTATCGGGTCAGGGATTGCTTGTAATTCTCGCAGGTCAGATTGAAGAAAGTTCAGGCGATATTCCATATTCGTGGATGAAAACTTTCATTATTGTCGCCGGATTGTTCATAATATTCTTATTCTATCATTTATTCGTTTTGCCTCACCCGAAAAGCGATTCACCAAGAGAGCAAGTTCAATTCAAGCATTTTATAAATGAATTTCTCAAAACGTTCATTTCATTCTTCAAGAAGAAAGAAATATTAATCATCATCTTCTTTATCCTACTTTACCGTTTCGCAGAGGCACAACTCGTAAAAATGGCATCTCCATTTCTACTTGATGATAAAGAAGTCGGAGGACTGGCACTCACTACCAGTCAGGTTGGAATTGCTTATGGAACTGTCGGAGTAATAGCATTAGGCGGGGTTGCGGCTTCAAAACATGGTCTTAAATTCTGGATTTGGTGGATGCTGATTGCAATTAACTTACCCGACATTGTTTACGTTTATCTCGCTGCATCTCAAACATCAAATTTTATCCTCATAAATATTTGTGTTGCGGTTGAACAATTTGGTTATGGTTTTGGCTTCACAGCTTTTATGCTTTATCTCATATACATTTCAGATGGGGAATATAAAACAGCGCATTATGCTATCGCGACCGGATTGATGGCTCTTGGAATGATGCTGCCAGGAATGATAAGTGGCTGGATTCAGGAACAGGTCGGCTATCTGAACTTTTTTATATGGGTTTGCATTTCGACTATCCCTGCATTTATCATCACAAAATTTATTAAGATTGATCCGGAATTCGGTAAAAAGAAGTAAATATCAATCATTAGGTTAATTGTAATCCGGAGAAGAAACAGTGCTGTCATTACATGCTTGCCTGTCCGCCTCTGGTGGAACACGGAATCCACTTTTATAAAAATAGATTCTGGTTCTTCTCCCGATAAATCGGGATCGACCGGAATGACAATTCAATACTTCTGATATTTTGCAAATCCTTCCGTCACCATCAAATCATTTATGTTGATGACCTTTCCCTTCTTTTCCTCAAGCCAGACTTCAGCGAGATACCTGCCGTATTTTTCTCTTTTGTCTTTTATCGTTTCAATGGTTATTTCTTTGCCCTGGATTTTAGCTTTAAGGAAGTCCCGCGATTTTACACCTTCAGGTTTATCTTTTCCTGTAAGTTCAGGTGCGTTAATTCTGTTCAGTCTTAATTTTTCTCCGCGAATCCATGCACTTAGACCGAGATCGATGTCAACTGTGCAGGTATCACCATCATAAACAGAGGTTACAATTGCTTTGTAATGATATAGTGTGCGCTCCATTTTTTGCCTTTATCTTTGTGTGTTGATATATAATTTTTAATAACCATTCTGAAATTAGTTGAAAAAATATCTTTTGCAAATAAGAATAATTATATACTTAATCCTTGCAGCAATTCCAGCGACTGCTAATGCTCAGTTTATGTTTTCTGCTGGTGCAACAGTCGGTGGTGGATTCATCCAAAGTAATTCTCCTTCCGTTGGTACTGTAACAACTTCACTTTTTATCGAAACTAATACAGTTCTTTTCTCTGAAGTATTTCCTCGTTTGAGTTTTATCTTCGCAAAGGATTTTAATGCAATAATCCCGAATGTTGAGAAGCCGTATTTCCCGTGGGTG
>JALONF010000444.1 GCA_025455085.1 Ignavibacteriaceae bacterium | reverse complement strand
TTTCATAGAATTCCATTTTGTACTGAAGTCGCTCATCCGAAGCTTTGCCATTCGGGAAGTAGATATTGAAAAGGGTGAATTCCTCAAACTCAGTGATGATGAATCTTCCTTCGCTGTCGAACTTCTTTACTCCAATTCCCTGCAGAACACTTTTTGGTTTCAGCCTTGTGTAAGTAACAACTCCGCTGTAGCCTTTCTTTTCAGCGGAAGAGAAATATGATTCATATCCCTTTACATTCTTCAGTGCATCATCGAGTTGATCGGGATGAGCTTTAGTCTCTTGCAGATTAAGGATGTCCGGATTTTCTTTGTTGAACCAATCGAGAAATCCTTTTTTCTGAATCGCACGAATCCCGTTAACATTCCAGGAGAGAAGACGAAGACTTTTTTTAGGCATAAGCTTTCCCATTTAATTTATTTCTAATAAAATTAACTAGCTATCAATCTCCAAATCTGAGCAACAAAAAAAGTAACAACCAATCCCATTGCAATTGGAAGAAAGGTTGAGATTAAAGTCCACTTTACACTTTTCGTTTCTTTGTAAATAGTATAGATAGTTGTTGAGCAGGGATTGTGCAGCAAACTAAATATCATCAAATTTATTCCTGTTAATAAAGTCCAACCGCCAGCGTGAAGAATGTTGGCCGTGTCTGCAACAGAATCGAGTTCAAACATCACACCGCTGCCTGCACCTACTCCGGCAAGACCAAGATAAGCTACTGTTAACATCAATATAGACGGTATAACAATTTCATTTGCAGGAATTGCAATTATATATGCAAGAAAAATTACGCCATTCAGCCCTAAAATAAATGCGAATGGATTTATCCAGTGGATAAAAATATTAGCAATAGACTCACCACCTATTGTTACATTTCCAACAAGCCAGATAACCACTCCAGCCGGAATTGCAAAAACAATCGCACGCCAAAGAACAAATATTGTTCTGTCAATTAAAGATGTATATAGTGTTCGTAAAATTCTCGGTGGTCTGTAAGGAGGAAGTTCCAGACTGAAAGCTGAAGCCTCTCCCTTCAAAACAGATTTTGATAAGCCCCATGATACGATTAAAGCAGCAGATACAATTCCAGCAAGATAAGCGGGAGCCGCTGCACCAATAAAAATTGTCGCAATAAGAATTTGAGTGGGCCATCTTCCGTTACATAATGAAAAATTATTTGTGATGATTGCAATCAATCTCTCGCGCGGACTATCGATTACCCTTGTAGCAACCACCCCTGCTGCATTACATCCAAATCCCATCGCCATAGTTAATGCCTGCTTACCGTGAGCACCAACTCTTCTGTAAATACTATCCATATTGAAAGAGACGCGAGGCAGATAACCAAAGTCTTCAAGTAAGGTAAACAAAGGAAAGAATATCATCATTGGCGGAAGCATAACACTCACAACCCAGGCCATCGCGAGGTATGCACCATCTATCAAAACACCGTCTAACCAAAACGGCATACCAATATACGATGATAAACTTTTTAGTGCCGGATGAATTGTATCCAAAAGGAAGGAGGCAATCAATCCAGACGGAACATTTGCACCTTCTATGGTTAACCAAAACACAACACCAAGAATAAAGAACATTATCGGGAAACCTGTGTATCGGCTGGTTAATATTTTGTCGATGGTTTTTTCCCAGCTAATGCTTTCTTTTTCAGCAGGAAGAGTAACGGCACGGTTAGCAATTGATGAAGCATTTGAATAGATTGATTCCATCAACGTATCATGGAAATGCTCACCAATCTCCCAGCGTAAATTGTTGGCTGTGGATAAAATTGCTTCGCTATTTTGATTTTTATTATTCATCAATTTTAATTTGTGCAACTTGCCTGACGCCTGCCTGTCCGGTAGGCAGGGCAGTCAGGTTCGTGGCTAATTACTTTTGACTTAAGCCGTTGATAATTCAACTAACTCCTGCTTTTTAAGATTACCTAAGTCACCATTTCTGATCGAATCAATTATACTTTGATCACCTTCAAGCAAACGCAGCGCAACCCACTTTGTATTCGGAAGATGAGGAAATTCTTCCCGCAACATTTTGCTAGATGAGGAAATTCTTCCCGCAACATTTTGCTCAGCTTTTCAACTGCATAGTTTAGCTCTCTTGAATTGCTCTTTATTCTATATGGCTTACAAATAAATTTGCCTGTTGCAACTTCAAATATTGCATTGAGTAATTCATTCATACCTTTATTGTAACGAGCAACAGCAGGAATAACAGGTATCCCAAGATCCTTTGAGAGCATTCTTTCGTCAATTTTAATCTGATGTCTTTCTGCTTCATCCATAAGATTCAGACACAATACAACCCTATCCGTAATTTCCAGAATCTGCAAAACAAGATTCAGATTTCTTTCAAGACGAGTTGCATCAACAACTACAACAGTAACATCAGGCTGTCCGAAGAGAATAAAATCTCTTGCAACTTCTTCATCAGTACTGGTTGAGAGAAGCGAATAAGTACCCGGAAGATCTACGAGTTTGTATTTGCTGCCATTAAATTCAAACCCACCTTCAGCACGAGTAACAGTTTTTCCGGGCCAATTGCCTGTGTGCTGCTTAAGCCCGGTTAGATTATTGAATACAGTACTTTTTCCTGTATTCGGATTTCCCGCTAGAGCAATCACAAAATCAAAACTGCTCATATCAATGCCGAGTCTTTTTAAATTCCCTGTATTATGAACCGGGCAAGTCTCACAGTTATTTGCATTTAGATTCATAGTTAATTCATCTCTTCGCTTTCTGAAATTAGATAAATACGGTCAGCAAGTTTTTTCCGAAGAGCAATTGAAGCTCCTTTAATTCTGTAAGCTGTTGGGTCACCAAATGCACCTTTCATCTCGGCAACAATTTCAGTCCCCGGAACAACTCCCAGATCCATCAGTCTTCTTCGCTGTTGTCCTCTCATAGCTTTTGAAATACCAAGCACTGTCCCCTTTTCACCAATTCTTAATGATGATAAATTTTTAAACTTTCCTTCAACAGTTTTTTCAAATTTAATTGAAGACACTGTAATATTTTTTGCAAACAAGGGTGCCAACAAACATTCCTCACCATTAGCAGCAAACCTTACCCGCTCTTTAGTTGATTCCATCATTCTTACCTGCATTCCAGGATATAAACCTTCTGCAACAAGCTGCTGATAAATTGCATCTGGTTCATCTTCAATATGAATGATGCTTGCAAACTCACCAAACTTAAGGTCAGTCAATGGCTTTCCTGACTTATCAGGAAGATCACCTGAAGATGATGGAATAGGATCACCATGCGGATCAAAAACAGGATTGCCGATTTGAGCAGCAAGTGCATCTGCATCAGCTTCGGTTAGTCTGTGCTCAGCTTCTTCAGCTGAATGATGCCACTGCAATTCATCGACTCCGGTTTCATCA
>JALONF010000176.1 GCA_025455085.1 Ignavibacteriaceae bacterium | reverse complement strand
TGTTTCTCCTGTATTTAATTTAACAGCTGGTGTAAGAGTAGATCTGCCAATGTACTTTACAGAACCAGTTGACAACCCATTCTCAAGAAGTCTTCAGCTACTTGATCAGGACGACAATATGGAAACTATCGATCAGAGTAAACTTCCCGGCGTTCAGACATTGTTTTCCCCGAGAGTCGGTTTTAACTGGGATATTACAGGAGACAGAACAACACAATTACGAGGAGGCACGGGAATTTTCACGGGTCGTCTGCCATTTGTTTGGGTGGGAAACGTAATTTCAAATCCCGGCCCCAATCCGAACCTTTATCCTAATGCTGATCCTGTTACATCTCAAGACGATGCTGTTTTGCAACAATCATTCGATCTTAATGGAATGGTTGAAGACTTTAAGTGGCCGCTGGAATTCTAATATTGCTATTGATCACTTGTTGCCCGGCGGTTTGCTTGGGACAGTTGAATTTATCTATGGAAAAGATTTGAATTCAATTTATGTAAGGAATGCTAACCTGACTGAGCCTGCTAGATATCTAAAAGATGGAAGACCATATTATACAGATGCTAGCGGGAACAACCGTCTGAATACTTTTGTACCGGTTGATGGTGACACGATTGGATTCTTTGGTGGTGTTTATGTTATTGATAACTCTGATGAAGGCTATCATTATAGTGGAGCAATTCAGTTAAGAAAGCAATTTGATTTTGGTTTGCAAACCGGCTTGGCTTACGCTTATCAGGAAGCAAAGAGCTTGCTTAAGTCAACTGAAATAGCGAGCGTTTTATTTGCAGAAAATCCTGTACAGGGAGATCCGAACAAACCAGAGTTGAGCTATTCCGAGTTTGGAATGCGTCATCGAATTACAGGCAATGCAATTTATACTCATGTTTGGAACGATAATTTTACATCTCATTTCGGACTATTTTTTGAAGTATCTGAAGGCAACAAGTTTGCAGGAGCCGGCGGAAACAGATATTCATTTGTTTATGCGGGGGATGTGAACGGCGATGGTCAAACAGGAAATGATCTTATATATATTCCCGAAAGTCAGGAAGACATCAATTTGGTGCCTTATGAAGATGAGGGTGGTCAAACAATCTCTCCCGAGGATCAATGGAGTAAGCTGAATGCATTCATTGAGCAAGATGATTACTTAAAAGAGCATCGTGGCGAAATTGCAGAAAGATTTGGGGCAGTTAATCCATGGTGGTGGAATATTGACTTCAGGTTTATGCAGGACTTTGCATTCCTACTTGGCGGAATGAGACATACATTCCAACTTAGTGTTGACATATTAAATTTACCAAACATGATCAATGACGAGTGGGGTGTAAGAAAAATTGCAAGTTCGGCAGCAACAAATCCACTTGAGTTGGTTGGATTTGATGAGGACGGCGAACCCAACTTTAATTACAAAGGAGCTACAACAACGACATATGTAGATGATCCTGGTGTGAACTCCCGCTGGCAAATGCAGATTGGTTTGAGGTACTTCTTTCAATAAGTAATTCTTAGTTGAATATAACCCCCGTTTTTGCGGGGGTTTTTTATTTATACAAATCCGTTACTAAATAAAAAAGGCGTTCATCAGAACGCCTTTTCAGAATTTATTTAAGGAATAGAACTTTTAGTTACGAGATTTAGCTTCATTAACTACGATATTTCTACCGCCTAATTCCGAATCATTTAAAGCCTTGATGGCTTTGTTAGCTTCGTCGGCACTTCCCATTTCAACGAATCCGAATCCTCTTGATCTGCCTGTAGTACGATCCATAACTACTTTTGCAGAAACAACGTTTCCGTGTGCTTCAAATGCTGCTTTTAATTTGTCGTCGTTAACCGACCATGGGAGAGAACCCACAAATAACTTAGTACTCACTAGAACTCCAAAAAATGTTTAATAAAAAACCGGTCTATTACCGGAGGGTTCAAAACTAAAAAAAATAGTTGCTATTACCTAACTATTAATTCATTCGCTCTCAAATAAAATTAACCGTAATAACTATTTCTGATGTGATTTTTTTACAAAGGAATGACATTCGTCTGACATCTTCACTATTGCTAACAATTAGGTTTAAAGTAGCAATTAGAGAGGTTAAAAATGAAAAAGTACATATTGAAAATCGTTTCCTTTATAGCAATTTTAGCATTTTATGGGTGTTCATCAGGCGTGTATGTTACTGACTCGGAAATTTCACTGGAGGAGTTAAAAAAGATGGAGAGAAGGAATTCCGGCTCAATAACAGTAATCACACAGGATACAATCATCAAATCAATTTCAAATTGGTCAGTTAAAGATTCATCACTTGTCTTCCTTGATTATAGTAAAAATCATACTGAAAAGATATCCCCATATCAGGTTAAAAGCCTTGGGGGTTTGACTGAACAAAAGAATTTGAAATCGCGTCCATTTCCAAATTACCATCAACCAGATACGATAACGATTCCATTTAATTCAATAAACAAAATTCAGTATTCGGGACCGGAAGGTGGTATATCTGAGACTAACGCAGACGAATTACCTCCGAGAGGCGGCGTTGAAATAAACGGTCGTCAGGATGAGCTGACGATAGCTTTACTTACTGAAGGACAAATGGATTTTTATAGAATGGTTATTAAAGTTAATACTACATTTTTATTCGAAGGAGATAACACAAACATTTCAACTTCCGGACTATACAGTCTTGGCTATATGCTGGCAGGCGGGATCGTACTTGGAGCGATTCATACAGAGGATGTTGGGAAAAAAGGAAAGATGATCTACACTATAATTTTAGGTCTGCCATTAATGCTTACAAATGCTGAGCATCATCTGTTCCTGTTAAACGCACCCGGACCAGAAAATACCGGGCCAGTTTCACTAGCTACATTTATTTCCTTCAGAACAGATTACTTTGGTAAAAAGCGGGTTGTATATACACCCGGCGCTGGTGTGCAGATTGAATACAATTGGAGTGATGATGCAGGAATTCTTTTTGGAAATTCTCTGGGCTTAAAAATTGGGACAGAATTTCCTGATGCCGGAGGAGAAAATCCTTCCCGGGCAAGATTATTTATAGCGGTTAAAGGAACTTTTTAAAACAATTCTTTTTTGCTTGTTGACTGTGTTGATTTCAGGTTTTAAGTTTCATTATCTTAAATTATTTATTCGATAGATAATGAATAATGCAGACAAAATATTAAACTCGGCATACCACGCGTTAAAGCAATTATTTGTAATTTCTTCAAATGATAAAGTTCTCGTTCTAACCGACACTCATTGCTCTTCAATAGGAAATGCATTCATCCAAGCATGCTCTAAAATAGGCTCTGAAGTAGAAACCTATGAGATTAAAGAACAGAGCCGTCCTCTGAAGGAACCCCCGGAAGAACTGATAAAATTATTATCAGGAAAAAGTATCGTTCTGAATATTTTCAAAGCTTATTCAGAAGAAATTCCTTTTCGCATTAAGTGGATATTTAAAGTAGAAGAAAACAAGTTAATTAAAATGGGGCATATGCCAGGTATAACAGAAGCGATGATGTTAGGTTCCGTGAACGTTAACTATATGGAGATGCAAAATAGTGCCGAATTGCTTTTAAAGTTTTTAACAGATGCAAAACAAATTCATATAACGACCGATGAAGGAACAGATTTTTATTTGGGAGTTAAGGGACGACCTTTTGTAAGCGATGTCGGAGTTATTAAAGGTGGAGAAATGAGCAATCTTCCTTGTGGAGAAATTTATTGCGCACCACTGGAAACAGAAGCAAATGGTGTTGTTGTATTCAATGCAAGTGTTGGTGATATCGGTATTCTTGATATTCCTCTAAAAGCTTACTTGAAAAATGGTAGAGTTATGGAGTTTGAAAGCGAAGATAATAATTTGGTAAACAGAATAACCGAACTTCAAAATGTTGATGAAGATTCGATGTTAATTGGCGAGCTGGGAATTGGAATAAATCCCAAAGCATGCATAACCGGCAATATGCTGGAAGATGAAAAAGCCTTAGGCACCGCTCATCTCGCTTTCGGTAACAATGCGGATTTTCCTGGTGGCGGAAACAACAATTCAAAAATTCATCGGGACTATCTATTTTACAGACCAACTATTGAAGTTGTGTATAATAACGAGTCGTGTCGAAAAATTATGGACAACGGGATGTTGATTTAGAAGTGAAAAACATAAGGCGGGATTTTTCTCCCGCCTTTAAACAATGATTACAATATTCTCGAGTATGTGAGTTGGATATCAGCGTACTTCCAGGCCTCTTTAAATCTCTTTTCTATTACTGCTGCCTCATCAATTTTACCTTGTTTCAACAACGACTGATGCAATCCAAACAGTCCCCAGCCATTATCAGGAATTTCTGCAAGATTTTCCCGGTATATTTTTTCTGCTTCATCATATTCCCCGGCCTCAATTAAGACAGCTCCCAAATTTTGCCTGCATGGATAAAACCAGGTTGGTGGTTCATCATATTGTAAAGAATATTCGTACTCAACTGCTTTTTGAAGATGGGCAATTGCTTCCGAATAATTTTTCTTCTTGGCCGCTAGTTCCCCTCTTGCAGTTTCGATTGCAATATTAACCAGTATTCCCGCCGAGTTAAAACCCCAGATTAGAAGTTTATCAATTGTTTCATTACCACGAAAACTTTCAAGTGATATTATTTCTTTTTCGGCTTCAGCAATCTTGTTTGTCCCTACAAATGCCATTGCTCTCGCATAATGCCAGACAGCTACAATGTAAGGCCTGTCATCTTTAGGTTTTGCGTAATTAAAAATTTCTTCCCATTTACCAAATGTTATAAAAGCATAAAGTGGTATTGCTGCAAAATGCTGAAGTGTTTCGTAACCACAGACACTCATGAGCGAATCAGGTGGTTTCTGTGAAGTTTTTAATGCAGCATCTATTGCTGTTTTGCTGTCTCCTTCAAGCGTTGCTGTTGCCCACAGAAAATGATAATTATGAGGATAATATGAAAGGGGATAAAAGCCCTGCTGATTGCATTGGTTGATATATTCTTCATCAGATTTTACAGCACGAATATTTGCAAGCGAACCTTCGTGGTATCTACCAGTTCTTATATAAATGTGAGCCGGCATATGAACCAGATGACCAGCTCCAGGTGCAAGAAACCTAAGTTTGTCAGCACTTGCTAATCCTCTGTGCGGATTCTTTGAAGCTTCTACAGCGTGAATGTAGAGATGATTTGCTCCGTGATGATCAGGATTTCTTTCAATAACACTTTCGATTACCGAAAGTAATTCTGGGGTCCATGGCTGTGCTGTTCCATCTTTCAACCA
>JALONF010000008.1 GCA_025455085.1 Ignavibacteriaceae bacterium | reverse complement strand
AACGAAACAAATTATATTAATTATAATCACGCTAATATTAATAAAGAGCTTTTTGATTATTATAAAGGATTGATTGAGTTAAGAAAAACTTATAAAACTTTTCGCCGTGCGGAATACAATGATCTTCAATTTTTCAACTATAAAGAAAAACCCTTTGCATTTGGTTATTCGGTAAAACATAAAGATGAGGAGTTTGTTGTGTTGCTTAATGCAGACACAAAATCAGTTCTCGAAGCAGAATTACCGGAAGGAGAGTGGGAAGTGTTAGTTGATGAACAAGTAGCCGGAATCAAGCCAGTCAAAACAATTCAGAAAAAAGTTACAGTCCACAGCTCAACCGGAATGATTCTTAAGAAGAGGTAAATGAAAAAAATCGTTTTAAATATTTTCTGTTTGATTTTACAGTTAACACCAATAATACTTCCACAGCAATTTTCAAGCGGTTCTCCGGAATGGCTGGTTGATATGTTCTTCAGCAAAAGCAGTTTTCCAGAAAAAGCAAATTACTTTATCGGCGAGATGACTAAAGAATCAAACGAGAAAACAATCGGTGAAGAGCTTAATGAAGAAGCGAAAGTTTCATTTCACCAAATCAAAGCGACGAACAGTACTTGCGTTTTTGCAGTTGAAGTCGAAACAGATAATAAAACAATTGATTTTTACAGCTATTTAGTAAATGATGATAACACCTGGAAAATAACAGCAGTGCGAAGATTTTTACTGCCAGCTTTTATTTATAGTGTTCGGGATTCACTTTCAAATTTGCATTCTCTTTCCTCAAATGATTCAAGTCTTTATCGGTCACTGCTGCTCTTTACAATGAATAATTCTGAATTAAAAAAATACTTCAAACTCAATCAAAATAAGTTTCAGGAACTTGTCCTTTCCTTCAATAGTAACTCAGGAGATGAAGCCGATAAGCTTCTTGCATCTGTTAATTGTAATGCTATCTACTCTGATAAAAAGTTTCCCGGCTGTGTATTTATTCAAATATTAAAATTTGAAAAAATGGAAGCTGGATTTATTCAAGCTGCTGATGCGATACTGCTTCCGGAAATATCTGTTGTGGATTATGTGTATATCGAAGAAGTGACTTCTGGCTGGTTTATCTACCGCGTTATGTAACAGAGCGGGCTAGTGGTTTTTCTTCTTTAAAGATTTTTCGATTGCCTCCTTTAAGCTTATAAGATTTATGGGTTTGTTAAAAATAAACTCAATACCTAAATCGGTATATTCTTGTATGGCGGTTCGATCAATATCTGAGGTTAATACGATGACCGGTATCGTGTCTTTTAAGCCATTCTTAATTAATTCTCTAACAAGGTTAAGACCGCTCATAATAGGCATCTTATGTTCGGTAATTACCAGAGCAGGAGGTGATTGAATTATCCTTTCAAGAGCTTCTTTACCGTTTGAAACAACGTTAATTGCATAATCAGTTGTTATGTTTATAAGTACTTTTGAATAGAACATCCTCTCTCTGGCATTATGGTCAACTAAAAGAATTTTTGTAGATGCAACAGGAAGAGTAAAAATAAATTCTGTCCCTTTACCAAACTCGCTCTTAACTTCTATACGACCGCCGTGTTTTTCGACGATATCTTTGACAAGCGAAAGACCTAATCCACTGCCTTTTTCACCGGCAGTTCCCTCTGAAGTGAATTTTGTTTCAATGCTGAAAAGCTTATCCAGATTTGCTTCTTTAATCCCGATGCCTGAATCCTTAACCGAAAAAGTAATGAAGCGCGGGGATGATGAAAGATTAACAGAAATCATTATCCTGTCATTTAATTTTGTGAATTTGACAGCATTTGAAAGCAAATTATTGAATACATGAAGAATTAGGTTCTTATCTCCGTATATGTGAAGAGCCGGTTCAACTAGGTTTTCAATTTCAACACCTTTCTTTAGAGCTATGCCAGAGACGGTGTTGATTGAGCTTTCAATAACTTCGCGGGCATTAAGTTTTTCCGGCTCAAATTTAATTCTGCCGGTCTGAAGTCTCGTCCAGTCTAACATTGAATTAACAAGTGCAAGCATAGATTTAGAGGAATCCTGAATGTAGCTTATATATTGCAGTTTTTCGACATCCGTTAGCGTATCATCTTCCAAAAGTAAATCTGTAAATCCAAGTATAGAACTGAAAGGAGCTCTTAGGTCATGAGATATAATAGAAAGAAATCTATCTTTTGCATCATTAAGTTTTTTAAGATTTGCAGCTGATTGCTTTAATTCTTCTTCTGCACGCTTATTGAAAGTTATATCGCTGATCAGTCCATATATCTTCAGAATTTTTCCATCCGAGTCTCTAACAGCATTAATTTTATTTCTAACCCAAACTACATTACCGCTTTTGTTTAAAATCCTGAACTCGAATTCACTGGTTGCCTGCACATCACTTTTCAAATGAAAAGCTAAACGTTTTTTCATATCGTGAAAATCATCCGGGTGAATGATCTTCAAAAAAAGTTTTTGATCACTTAGGAATTCTGTTTGAGTAAAACCGGTTATTTTTTCTATAGCTTTTGAAAAATAAGTGGGCAGCATCTTATTATCGAATCTTTCAAATGTATACAGCAAATCATCGATATTTTCAGCAATATTTCTGTATTTCTGTTCAGAATCTCTGGATGCTTCCTGCATTCGCTTGCGTTCGCCAATATCTTTCGCGATGAGAATTAGGTACAGTTGCTGATCTTCTTCAAGCTCAAAAGAGTAAAACTCCGCATAAAATTCTGATCCATCTTTTTTTCTTGCTAAAAATTCCACGCTTTCTCTGGTTTGTTTTGCGGTTCTTTTTAAATTAAGATATTGCCTGACAATGGATTTACTTCCTTCCGAAACTAACTCAAGAATATTTTTTTGATCCAGCTCCTTTGCTGCTTCATACCCGAATATTTTTGCGAATGAATCATTTGCTAATGTTATTCTTTCATCAAGCTCGACAGCCATTCCATCTTTTGCAGAAGTGAAGAGAGATTGGTAAATATTTCTACTGCTCAATTCCCGCACAGCGTGCAGCTTTGTAAAGAAGCAATTAAAGGAAATTAGCCTGGAGTCAATTATTTTCGCAGATTCAAGGATAATACTGATATCGATTTGGTTTTGATTCTTGTCTTTTAATTTGACTGGCAGTGATACCCGCTCACCGATTTTCAAATTTGACATTTCATTTTTTATTTTAAGTATATCTTCATCAACAATAAAATCGAAAATGCTGTTTATTAAATATTCTGTTTCTTCAAATCCAAGTAGAGTTAATAACTCCCTGTTTGCGAAGATAAGAATCCCTTCCAAATCAATTCTACACATCGGCTGCGGATAATCTTCAAACTCTTCTTTGGGCTGGACTATTTTCTTGTCTATTTGTTTAACTATAGCAGAATCTAATTTTATCCTGTTGCATAGAATGATAATTTCAGGTTTACCTTCTCTGCTTCTATAGAAATTTAAATTTACCGGCAGCTTGCCTGCAATCTTGTTTTCAAGGAATGTGGTAACCTCACAAGAATTATCATAATCGAGTTGCCGGATAATACTTGAAAATTCATCGGTGTTAAGTGAAGGGAAAAAATCGTGAATTAGCATTTGAGTTTCAGTTCCTGCTATGCCTGATATACTTTCAAATTGCACATCCCAATCAATAATATCTCCACTACAACTAACCAATATTAATCCGGTGTCATTCCGCCTGGATATCTCCTGATAATATTCCAGCTTTCGTAATCTGTCGACCATAGATTGAATTTCTTCCGGAGGAAGGGGACTTTCTTTAAAGATGAGGTAGATGATCTGAACAAAACCGTTTTCTCCGATAACAGGTTCTATTGTACAATCAAACTTTTTTGTAGTGTCATCCAAAATAAAATCAATTTGCAGGAACTGAAGCTTTCCAAATTGGACGGCATAGTTAAATAAGTCTAGAATTTTCTGCTTGACAGGAGTGCTAAAAATATCGCTTATATTTCTGCCAGTAATCTCTTTTCTTAACAGATGAGACCCCTGAATTTCCTTTCCAGCAGAATATTTTATATCACCCCGAGTGTCAGTTACAATTAAAAAAATGTCTCCCTTATTTATATAATCATCGGTTAACTTTATCTTCGACTCATCTGCTATCTCCGAGTAAAATTGTAGATTTTCAACGATCAACATACCGCCGGATATACTATTGTCTTCGTAAATTGGTGAACCCTTCACTGTCAGAGATATTAACCTGCCGTTGTTTGTTTTAATATTCTTTATATCTTTTTCAAAGAGGCTACCTTTGACAACTGCTTTCAAGTCATCAATAATATTTTCAGGAGGAAAAATGTTATACTTGAAGATATTTATATTAAGAAGGGAAGTATTGAATTGATAAAACATACCAAGCTTGTGGAAGCTCTGATTAATAAATTCCACTCTTCCGTGAAAAGAGAATGTTAGTATCCCCAACGGAATCTGGTCGATGAGTATTTCCGTACTTTGTTGCAAGAAAAATTGCCCACACTAAATCAAATAATAGAGCTTAATTAACAAGCTTGCACAGCAATAATAGTGCTAATTGGTAAGTTTAATAACCCTTATTTCTTATTACTTAGAACATTATTGTCGGATTGTCAACTTTAGAATTATAAAGTTCTTAAATAATAAAAAAACTAATTATTGGTTGTATTTAATTTAAGTTAAGCAAGTTCATTATGAAAATTTTTTTCATTCAAAAACATTTCTTGTCGTCTCATAATGATATGATTATTTGTCCAACGTTGCAAAATAAGATTGTTAAAGTTGACTGAGTCTTTTTTTTGTTGTGAGTGTGAATTATAGATTTTTCTTTAATTTTAATGTAGGTTATTAATAATTCTGTGTGTTGTGTTTAATAAATTTTTTCAAACAATTGGCAAGCGGGCATTAGCCTTTTTTGAAGAGGCAGGACAAATATTTTTACTGCTCTTCGGAATCGTAAAGAATCTAAAAAATCTGCATCGCACCCGAAAAGAAGTAATGTTTCAGATGCAGCATATTGGAGTAGATTCTTTACCATTGGTAATTATCATCGCTACTTTTACTGGCGCAGTTGCAGCCTGGCAAGCAGCGTATCAATTAAAGGGTATAGCTCCTCTCTCTTTGTTGGGTGGAACTACAAGCAGAGCTATAATCACAGAACTTGGCCCTGTACTAACTGGAATTGTAATAGCAGGAAGAGTTGGAGCTTCAATCGCTGCTGAGCTCGGTACGATGAAAGTTACTGAACAGATTGATGCTCTCGAAATTATGGCTATCGATCCTGTAAGATATTTGGCTATGCCCAGATTTTTGGCTGCTCTATTAATGATGCCGATATTAGTGATTTTTGCTAATACTATCGCTGTTGCCGGTGCATATGTAGTTTCTGATTATTTTCTTCAGGTACCATATAATGTTTTTTTCGGCTCAGTACGGCAATTCTTTGAATTCTCCGATCTTACAGGAGGATTAATAAAGACTGTTGTATTTGGCGGAGTTACTTCATTATTAGGATGCCATATCGGATTCAGAACATCAGGAGGAGCAGAGGGAGTTGGTCTATCAACTATTCGCTCTTTTGTGTTATCAGCAGCATTGATTTTAATTCTTGATTATTTCTTGTGGACATTACTTTTTTAGTTCATTTATTTAATGAAAACATTTTGTGATTTTCATCATTCAAAAGTTTAAATTCTCTATAAAATTCAGTACCATGGATTTAGATTTAACAAATTTCTGGAGCAAACAATGGAAGCAATTCAATTCAATATAAAAGAAAGAAAAAATAAAGTTACCCTGCCTGAATCTCTCGGCTTCGGAAAAATTTTTACCGACCACATGTTCGAAATGGATTATAATGAAAAAGATGGCTGGCATAATCCTATTATCCGCCCAGTGGATAGTCTGCCTGTTCATCCTGCTTCAATGTTTATTCATTATGGACAAGCTGTCTTCGAAGGTTTAAAAGCTTTCAAACAAGAATCAGGGGATGTTGTTATCTTCAGACCCGACAAACATTTTGAAAGATTAAATAATTCTTCAAGACGGGTTTGTATCCCTGAAGTAGATGTGGACTTTGCACTCGAAGCATTAAAAGAACTCATTAACATAGATAAAGATTGGATCCCATCTAATCGTGGCGATTCATTATACATCCGTCCTTTTATTTATGGATCTGATCCTTTCCTTGGAGTTAAACCATCGAAGCAATATAAATTTATTTTACTTTTATCTCCGGTTGGCGCTTACTATCCTGAAGGTTTTAAGCCAGTTAAGATTTTAGTTACAGACGAATATGTTAGAGCTGTTAGAAAAGGATTAGGTGATTGTAAAACTGCTGCTAATTATGCAGCAAGTCTTTTAGCCGGGCAGGAAGCAGTTAAAAAAGGTTTTACGCAGGTGTTATGGCTTGATGGAGTTGAGCAAAAATACATTGAAGAAGTCGGTACAATGAACATATTCATTAATCTTAAAAACGAAATTGTCACTCCAAAATTAAATGGCAGTATTCTGCCGGGTGTAACAAGGAGATCTGTCATTGAAATTTTAAAAGAATGGAAGATGAATATTGTTGAGAGAGATATCTCAATTGATGAAGTTGTTAATGCTTATGATATGGGAAATCTTGTCGGTGTTTTTGGAACTGGTACTGCTGCAATAATTTCATCAGTGGGCTGGTTGACTTACAAGAACAAACAGATGATGTTTAACGATGGCAAACCTGGAGAACTCGACCTCAAACTTTTCAATGAACTGACTTCAATTCATTATGGATTAAAAGAAGATACCCATCACTGGCTAATGCCGGTTGAACAGAAAGAAGTTGTAGTCTCTTAAATTTAGTTGGGGTAGAACTTTTTTCGATCTTCTACCCCTTTTCCCCTCTAAATTCTTATAAACTAACCTCTCCTATAAAAAAAATAAAATACCTCTTGACAAGTGTTCATATGTGCACTATATTTGCAGTGAACAATTGAGCACTAATATGAAAGATAAACTAACAGACAGACAAGAGGAAATCCTCACTTTTATAAAACAATTCACTTTAGAAGCTGGATATCCTCCTACTCTTCGTGAAATTGGAAAGCATTTTCAAATATCCTCGACCTTTGGTGTTAAAAGACACCTCGAGGCGCTAGTCAAGAAGGGTTTTATAAATATTGAAAGCAATGCCAGCAGAGGTATTTCACTGATCAGAAAAAATTCGGATGATTTAGTTGAGAGATCGTTAAGAGATGATGATGTGTTTGTTAAAATTCCGGTAATTGGTCGTGTAGCTGCAGGCATTCCAATAAATGCTGTGGAAAATTTGGAAGGCTCTTTGGTTGTTGATCCGTCTTTTCTTAAAAAAGCTGAAGATGCATTTGCTTTGCGTGTAAAAGGAGATAGTATGATTAATGCTGGAATTAATGACAAAGATTTGGTAATCGTTTCTCCCAGAGAGCAGGCTAAGAATGGAGACATTGTGGTTGCTATGTTGAATGATGAAGCCACCGTTAAAAAATTTGAATTCATAAATAACAAAGTACGACTCATTGCAGAAAACAATGCCTACCTACCAATTGAAGTTGAAGTAGAAGATGACTTTAAAGTTATTGGTAAAGTTAAAGGTGTTGTGCGATGGTTAAATTAAGAAGGAGAAGAACAATGAAGACAGACATTTTTATTCAAGCTATCCGGAACAGAAAAAATCTTCAGTTCCTTTATGGTTTACAGGAAGTAAATCTTGAGCCATATTATATAACGAAAAATACTTTTGGGAGAAAAGTTATTTACGGAAGACTCAGAAGTACAAACGAGATAAGAAAATTTGAATATAACAAAATTGCAAACATCAGAATACTTGAGTCATTCAGATTTTCTCCACTTATTCCAATTAATTCTTTTGCATCGTAAGAGACAAGGTGTAGTTATGAACATTACAGAAAGAAAAGCAATAGACCTTTTAGTGAATGAGTTTTGGCGGCTTGGTTTTTTTACTGTCAGCCGAAGATTGGGAACGTATTTGCCTGAACCTGAAGATATAGGAAAATTTAAAGTTGATGTAATTGGAAGGCAGAAAGAAAAATACGCCATCGGGATAACTTTGAATAAAGAGGATGTGTTTAATCCTGACCTAATCGAAAAAATTAATTACCTTGCTTCAAGAAAAACGAGGTCTTCAGATAAATCTATTTTGCTGCTTATTGGTGTACCTGATATTTACTTCAAACAGGTTAAGGAGATTCTATTAAATATTGATGAAAAAGTAAAAAGAAATATTAAACTAACCCGTATTCTTGAGGAAGATTTTGAAAGCCGTCGAAGCTTCCGACATACACAGCAGATGATTTTCTCATAAATCTCTGCTCCTCACTCTCTATTTTTACCTTTCTTGCTTGTAGTAAACGAGATAATATTCGTTTGAGTATAATTATTTACATGCCATGCCATCGTTTACCTTGATTTTATAGGCTCACAGCTATAATTTTACAGGCTTCATCAAATTAAAAGTATAGGATTGGCTAAAAAAAATACACAATCTGATAAAGCTCTTCAGGAGGAACTAAAGAAGAGCGGAGAGATTCCCACTCATATTGCGATAATTATGGATGGAAACGGCAGGTGGGCTAAGCGGCGAGGCTTACCTCGTGTCGCAGGTCATAGAAGAGGGGTTGAAACAGTTCGCGAGATAGTAGAAGTTTGTGCCGAAGTCGGCGTTAAGTATCTAACTCTATATACATTTTCAACTGAAAACTGGAAAAGACCAAAGGATGAAGTCTCAACATTAATGAGATTATTGTTGAAGAGCCTTAAAGAACGGCTTGATGAGCTTAATAAAAATGATATCAAATTAACGTGCATAGGAAACATTGAATCACTTCCGGACGTCGTACAGAAGCAGCTTTTTGAAGATATAGAACGAACGAAAAACAACAAAAGAATGACATTGAACCTTGCTTTAAGCTATAGCGGCAGATGGGAACTTTTAGAAGCTATTAAAAATATTTCACAAAAAGTTGCTGACAAGAAGATCACTCCTGATAGCATTACGGAAAAAATTATTTCGGATCACCTCACAACTAAAAATATGCCCGAGCCCGAATTGATCATCAGAACAAGCGGTGAATTCAGAGTAAGTAATTTTCTGCTCTGGCAAATAGCTTATTCTGAATTTGTTATTCTTGATGTTTATTGGCCGGAATTTTCGAGAAGTCATTTGTACGAGGCTATCAGGCAGTATCAGAAGCGAGAGCGGAGATTTGGTAAAGTAAGCGAGCAGATACATAATTCTACAAATGCAAATCATTAAAAGGATCCCGATATTGAAGATTCAATGGCTGCTGATTTTTGTCTTTATCAGCTTCTTTTCAATTACATCCTTCCCGCAGGGAGCCCAAAAGAGTTACAAGATACTTGGAATTTCAGTTGAAGGAAATAAATCTGCTGATGCTGCCACAATTATTGCAAACAGCGGCTTAAAGGTTGGTAGTGAAATCCAGGTGCCGGGTGATCAGACTCTAAGTGCAATCCGGCAGCTATGGACACTTAATATTTTTTCTGATGTTCAGATCTCAATTGAAAGAGAAATTACGGAAGGCATCTTTCTTCTCATCAAGGTTGAAGAATATCCCAGGCTTGAGCGTGTGGCTATTGAAGGCAATGATGAAATTGACACTGAAGAAATAGAAAAGAAAATTACTTTTCTTCGGGGAACAGTCATCTCACCTCAATCGATTGCAAAATTAAAGATCAGGATAAAAGACCTTTATGCTGAAGAAGGATTCCTTAATGCTGTTATAAAAGATGATATCTATGATTTTTTTATTGCGGATACTGCAGATGAGGATATAACTGTAACCTGGCGTAATAGAATAGATTTCTCTGATGAATATCAATACACCTATGAAAGCAGCGAGCAAATTTATTCAAACCTGATCGAAAGAATTAAAGATCGTGTTCTACTAAAACTTACTATTGAAGAAGGAAATGAAGTTATCGTCAGGGAAATAGCGGTGAACGGAAATATCGTTTTTGACGATGATGAACTTGCCGGTGAAATGGAAGAAACATCAGTTGCCTCCTGGTGGAAATTTTGGTCAAGCGCACAATTCAAACCAAAAGATTTTGAAAAAGATAAACAGCTTGTAGTTGATTATTATAAAAAAAATGGTTACAGAGATGCGGAGTTACTTGGAGATTCTTTAATCTACTTTAATGATAACAAAGACTTGAGAATCGTTCTTAACGTTTATGAAGGCCCACAATATAAAATCAGAAATATAACTTGGGAGGGCAACACAGTTTATCCTGATTTTGTACTCAATGAAAGACTTGATTTTGCTAAGGGCGATGTTTACGATTATGAAAAGTTTGAAAGAAACCTGCGAGGCAACGAAGCTCAAACTGATATATCAGCTCTCTATCTTGATAATGGTTACTTAACTTTCAATGCTCAGGCTGAAGAAAAAAGAGTTGCTGATGACTCAGTTGATGTTCATATCCGTATTGAAGAACGCAACCAGTTCAAAATTTCCCGTGTTGATATAGAAGGAAACACTAAAACAAAAGACAAAGTAATAAGAAGAGAACTTTTTACCATCCCCGGTGATTATTTTAATCGTGCATTCTTATTCAGAAGTGTGCAGCAATTAGCCAATCTTCAGTATTTCAGTGCTGAGAAACTCTATGGACCTGGTGGAATTGATACCAAGCTTGAAAGTGACAGCACCGTTGCCGTAATATTTAATGTCGAAGAGAAATCCAGTGATTATCTTAATGCGTCTGTTGGTTACAGCGGAAGTTTTGGATTCAGCGGATCTATAGGTGTAACTCTAACCAACTTTTCAATTGCAGAACCATTTTCACTTGGCGGCGGTCAAATTTTAAATTTTAACTGGCAGTTCGGTTTCGGAAATATATACCGCACTTTTACAGTTGGGTTCACCGAGCCATGGATGTTTGACACTCCAACATCCGTTGGCGTTGATTTATTTGATACACGTCAGCAGTATGTTTACGATTTGCGTCAGACCGGCGCCACGTTAAGAGTTGGCAGAAGATTAAAATGGCCAGATGACTTTTTCTATGTTCAGGGAAGATTCAGATATCAATACAATAATGTTCTGCAGGGACAAAACTTTTATCAGGAAGGGGTAACCCATCAGTATACGCTTGGTGCTACTTTCAGCCGAAGAAATATAGACAATCCAATTTTCCCATCTCAGGGTTCATCATATACACTGGATATGGAAATTTCAGGCGGACCTTTTTTACCCGGCGATGTAGATTATCTTAAAAATTTATTTAAAGCAGAATGGTATAAGCGATTATTTAATACTAACAAGCTTGTATTTTATACTGTGGCCGACTTTGGTTACATAGACGAAATAGTAAAAGGAACACCAATTCAGCCATTTGAATTTTTCTACATGGGGGGTAATGGTTTAGTCATCGCAACTATCCCATTAAGGGGTTATCCGGATAGAAGTGTTGGTCCACGGAACGCATTTGGTCAGGTAATAGGCGGAAGAGTTTATTCAAAAATCGGAGCGGAGATTCGTTTTGCAGTGACTCTTGAGCCAATCCCCTTATACTTATTAACATTTGCTGAAGCTGGTAATGTTTTTGAAAGTTTTGATAAAACAGATATTTTTGATATGAGAAGATCGGCTGGAGTGGGGGCAAGGATATTAATTAATCCTATCGGTTTAATAGGCTTCGATTTTGGTTATGGTTTTGACCGTAAAATTGTTGATGGCAGGGATCCCGAATGGCTTTTCCATTTTCAATTCGGAAGAGGTTTTTAGTTTAACACAATTCATAATAACATAAGGAAAAAAAACTGTGAGAAAATATCTTGTAATTTTAATTGTGCTTATAGGCACCGCTTTATTTGCGCAGACCAATCAAAAAATTGGCTATGTAGATTCCCAAATTATTCTTACTCAATTACCTGAAGCAATAAAAGCCCAGAGTGATCTCGATGCACTTACTAAAAAATGGTCTGACCAGCTTGACTCAATGACACTTGGTTATCAGCAATTGCTGACTGACTATCAGAAGCAAGCGCAAACAATGACTGATGAGCAGAAGTTAGCCAAACAGCAGGAACTCATTGCAATGGAACAGAAAATTCTTGGCTTCAGAAATCAGAAATTTGGTCAGCCGAATGGAGAAATCTATTTAAAGCAGGAAGAAATTTTTGAACCCGTAAAGACAAAAATTTATGCAGGAATTGAACAGGTTGCCAAAGGTGAAGGTATGCAGTTCGTTTTTGATAAGAGCGGAGATATAGTTTTGCTTTATGCAGATGCAGCATTTGATATTACCTTTAAAGTACTGGATAACCTGAAAAGGGGTAAATAATTTCATTTATTTTAATGAGCAGGTTCTTTCTTTTTGGGGAGGAACCTGTAATTAAAAATTTAAACTCCCCGGAGTCATTATGAAATTAATTGTCATCTCTCTATTTGTTTACTTACCATTACTGTCATTCGTCAGCAATGCACAGTTGAAAATCGGCTATGTTGATTCTGATACCATAATGGATAATTTCCCTGATGTGCAAGATGCCAGGCAAAAATTAGATGCTTTAATCCAGGAATGGCAAACCGAAGTAAGAAAACTTGAATCAGATCTTAAAGCCAAAAAGGATGATTACGATAAAAGAAAACTGATTATGACTGAGCAGACAAGCACTGAGGTAATGGCTGATATAACCAAACTCGAAAAAGAAATAGCAGACTATCGAGATAAAAAGTTTGGAGCTAACGGAGAACTATTTCAAAAGCAGAATGAACTGATGAAGCCGGTCCAGAATAAAGTCTTCACAATAATACAGCAGATTGCAACAGAGGAGGAGATGGATTATGTTTTTGACAGAAGCGGAGACATACTTTTTCTTTATGCAAAACCTGAATATGATTTAACAGCGAAAGTCATCGAAAGATTGAAGCTTGAATAAAAATCTGAGCATCAAATTATCTGAAATCGTAAAACTCGTCGATGGTGAGCTTATCGGACATCCGGATGTTGTAATCCATTCAGTAGCAAAAATTGATGAAGCAGTTAAAGGCGATCTTACTTTTTTATATCTACCGGCATTTGAAAAATATTTTGCATCAACCGGTGCTTCTGCAATTTTAGTCAAGCGCGGTTTCAATAAGACACGAAGCGATATTTCTTACATCGAAGTTGACTCACCGGAAAAGGCATTTGCTGCTGTAATTGTAAACTACTTTTCACCAAAGTTTGAACTTCAGGGAATTGACGAAACATCCTTCATTCATAAATCATCAACTCTTGGTAAAAATGTTGCTTTAGGAAAAAATGTTGTGATTGGTGCTAACTGCAGAGTTGGTGATAACGTTAAAATTTTCCACAATACTGTTGTGCTGGATAATGTTGAAATAGGTTCCGACTCAATGATTTTCCAGAACGTAAGTATCAGAGAAGATTGTAAAATAGGGAAGAAGGTCATAATTCACGCTGGCGCTGTTATTGGTGCGGATGGATTTGGTTATCAGAAAGATGATAAGGGTGTTTATAATAAAGTTCCGCAAATCGGGAATGTTGTAATTGAAGATGATGTTGAAATAGGAGCAAACACTACCATTGACAGAGCCGCACTTGGAAGTACGATTATCAGGAAAGGCGTTAAGATTGATAACCTCGTTCAGATTGCTCACAATGTTAGTGTTGGAAATAATACGGTAATGTCTGCACAAAGTGGTGTTTCAGGTAGTGTGAAAATAGGCAGCAATGTAATTGTTGCAGGGCAGGTTGGAATTGCAGGTCATCTTGAGATTACAGATAATGTAGTGCTCATGGCACAGTCAGGTGTTCCCAAAACTATTTCTAAACCAGGTTTGTATTTTGGTTATCCTGCTAAAGAAGCCAAGACGGCAAAGATTCTTGAAGCTCATTTCAGAAATTTTCCTGAATATGTGGAGCGAATTACAAAACTTGAAGAGGAAATTAAAAAGCTTAAAGAACAAATTTCTTCAAATAAAGCCTGACGCTTATTACACTTTTGGAATTCCTTTTTATTGGATTTCAAGGCTCATCTTGCTAATTTTCCCATCAATTAAAACTTTCAAATCGTAAACAAATCGGATTTCTAAATGTTAGAACAGCAAAGAACGATAGCCAAACCTGTCTCGATGACAGGAATAGGACTTCATACCGGAACAGAATGCAAGCTCACCTTCAAACCAGCACCAGAACATCACGGAATTAAGTTTGTCAGAACAGATCTTGGAGGCAACCCTGAAATTCCGGCAATTGCTGAAAATGTTGTTGATGTATCACGGGGAACCACTCTTGGAGTAGGTGATGCTAAAGTTCACACGGTTGAACACGTTTTAGCTGCAATAATGGGTCTGCAAATTGACAACATTATTATTGAGGTGGAAGGAATTGAACCGCCTGTGGGGGATGGTAGTTCGCTTCCCTATGTTGAAGTTCTGCAGAGTGCCGGTTTTGAGCAACAGGAAGCTCCTAAAGATTATCTGGTGATTGACCAGACAATTATGCACCACGAAGATGACAGGCAGGTTGATATTGTCGCTTTACCGCTTGATGATTATCGTGTAACTGTTATGATTGATTTTCAAAATCCAGCTCTAGGAAGCCAGCATACAGGACTATTTGATTTTGAAAAAGAATTTGCTACCGAGTTTGCACCAGCCAGAACTTTCTGCTTCCTTAGCGAAGTTGAAGCATTAGCTGATCAGGGTTTGATAAAGGGTGGTGATGTTGATAATGCTGTTGTTATTGTTGACCATAAATTAGAAAATAAAGAACTGCAGGAGCTGGCAAATAAAATTGGCGTGAAAGAAAAAATTAATCTTGGCACTAATGGGATTCTTAATAATAAAGAGCTCAGATTTAAAAATGAACCTGTCAGACATAAGCTGTTAGATCTTATTGGTGATCTTGCATTAATTGGTGCTCCATTAAAAGCACAGATATTAGCTGCTCGTCCCGGTCACAAAGCAAATGTTGAATTTGCAAAGCAGGTAAGAAAGCTTTATCAACAGAAAAAACTTGTAAAGAAATTCCAGCTAATTAAAAAAGAAGGTGTAGTATTCGATGCAAATGCAATTGAACGAATACTTCCTCACAGATATCCTTTCCTCTTAGTTGATAAAATAATTGATCTGGAAGTTGATAAAAAAGTTATCGGGGTTAAATCGGTAACAGCGAATGAACCTTTCTTCCCGGGGCATTTCCCCGGTAATCCGATAATGCCCGGCGTTCTTATTATTGAAGCAATGGCGCAAACTGGTGGAGTGTTTTTACTTGGTTCAATTCCTGACCCGGAAAATCATCTTGTTTACTTTATGCAGATCAACAATGCTAAATTCAGAAAGCCGGTTGTTCCAGGCGATCAATTATTTATGGAAGTGGAGCTGGTACAGAAGAAAAGTAAGATTATTTTAATGAAGGGTAAAGCATTTGTTAATGAGGTCCTCGTTGCCGAAGCTGATTTTATGGCTGGCATAGTTGACAAACCAAAACCGAATAATTCATCCAAATAAAAATGAAAAACATACATCCTACTGCTATAATAAATCCCAAAGCAAAGCTTGGTGAAAACCTATCCGTTGGTCCTTATGCAATAATTGAGGGCGACGTTGAGATTGGGAACGATTGTGTTATTGGTCCGCACGCTGTTTTATATGGCGGCACAAGAATCGGGAACCGGGTAAAGATTTCTCAGGGAGCTTCAGTTGCTAATCTTCCGCAGGACTTGAAATTTTCTGGTGAGCCGACTCTGTTTATCATCGGTGATGATACCGTCGTCCGGGAGTTTGCAACATTGCACAGAGGCACTAAAGAAACGGGTAAATCACAGGTTGGTAAAAATTGTCTTTTGATGGCATACAGCCACATACCTCATGATTGTGAAGTCGGTGATAACTGTATTATCGCTAACTCTGTTCAGATTGGAGGACATTCTCATATAGAGGATTGGGTGATTATCGGAGGTTTAGCCGGCCTGCATCAGTTCTCACGTGTTGGTGAACATTCAATGATTGCAGGTGCAGCAAAAATTACGCAGGATGTTCCGCCATACATTCTGGCTGTAAACGATCCCGCAGAGTTTGGTGGTCTTAATGTTGTTGGTTTAAGAAGAAGAGGATTTAAAGCAGAAGACATTCAAACTCTAAAAGAAGCTTACAAATATTTATACGATAAATCTTTGAATGTAAGCCAGGCTGTAGAAATAATTGAATCAAAGTTTGCTGATAATATTTACGTTCAGAAGATGTTAAAATTTTTGCAAGGAACTAAGCGAGGAATTGTCGGTAAGTGATCTGGCGGTTTATAAATACAGGATTGAATCCCGGCAGATTTAATATGGATTACGATCTTGAACTCGTCAGAAGTTTTTCGGGGTC
>JALONF010000175.1 GCA_025455085.1 Ignavibacteriaceae bacterium | reverse complement strand
TAGAAATATATCAGACTTCTGATGGAAAAGTGATGGTTCCTGAAGTGTTACAAAAATACACTGGATTCGTTGAGATTAAATAACCATTTTACCTTTCATAATCTTTAAATATTATTTATCCAATCATCATTGCTATTGCCGTCATTTAGAGCAAGATTAAAGTAAAGAGTAAGAATATTAATTGAAAAATCTCTACACCCTTAAAAAATATTTCATTCGTTATAAGAAGAAACTGATTCTCGGTTTTATCTTTATAATTCTTTCTAACATCGGAACGGTTTATGTACCAATGTTGATGAAAGATTCGATTGATGCTCTTCAATCAAATGCTACCAATTCCCTGCTGCTTCAATATGGATTAATGATAGTTGGTGCATCACTGTTCGCCGGCATTTTTAGATTTATGATAAGACAAACGATTATTGTTGTGTCAAGAGAAATCGAATTTGATCTTCGTGGGGATTTCTGGAAACATATTCAATTGCTTCCAATGCGATATTTTCAGAATACTTCAACCGGCAACATAATGGCTCACGCAACTAATGATATAAATGCTGTAAGAATGTTTATCGGACCTGCCGTAATGTATTCAATAGATACATCAGTAAGATTAATTATGGTTTTGATTTTAATGTTATCACTGAACACAAGCTTAACTATCTATGCACTGCTGCCGCTGCCGCTGCTTTCTGTTCTTGTTTACAAAGTTGGGAAGTTGATTCACTCGAAGTTTACTGTCATTCAGGAAAAATTTGCACAACTAACTACGCTGGCTCAGGAAAATTTTTCTGGCATTCGGGTTATCAAATCCTATGTTCGCGAAGAAAGTGAAATGAAGAGATATGCAGAACACAGTCAGGACTACCTGAAAAAAAATATGAACCTTGTTAAAACTCAGGCAGTGATAATGCCATTACTTTTCCTGATAACTGGTTTATCAATAATTATCGTCATCTGGCTTGGCGGAACCAAAGTTATTAACGGTGAATTAACTCTTGGTGAAATTACAGCGTTCATTGTTTACCTTGGAATACTTATCTGGCCAATGATTGCTTTCGGCTGGGTGATAAATATAATTCAGCAAGCTGAAGCAAGTATGAAGAGACTTAATAAAATTTTATCAGAACCTTATGACATTACTGAAACGAAAAAAACGAACTATTCAGTAAAAAATATTAAGGGAAATATTGAATTCAGAAATGTTTCTTTCCGATATAACGAGCATAGTCCATATATTTTACAAAATATTAATCTTAAAATACCAGCAGGTTCAACACTTGCGATAATGGGTTATACGGGGTCTGGTAAAACTTCAATGGTAAATCTTATTCCCCGTTTATATGATTGTTCTGATGGCGAAGTTTTAATTGATGATGTAAACGTTAAAGAAATTCCACTTAATGTATTACGACCGAATATCGGTTTGGTTCAGCAGGAATCATTCTTGTTTTCTGATACAATATTGAATAACATTTCTTACGGAAGACGAGAAATTGACAGGCCGCTTGTTGACAAAGTTTCAGAGATTGCACAATTCGATAAAGATATACAGGAATTTCCTCTGAAGTATGAAACAATTGTCGGAGAGAGAGGGATAACATTTTCAGGAGGACAAAAGCAAAGAGCTTGCCTCGCTCGTGCTTTAGCTATCGATCCCAAAATATTAATTCTCGACGATTCATTTTCAGCAGTTGATACAAACACTGAAGAAGAGATTTTAAAAAATCTAAAAGAATTTATGAGAGAAAGAACAAGCATAATAATCAGCCATAGAATTTCAACCGTCAAAGATGCTGATAATATAATTGTGCTGGCCGATAGCAAAATTGCAGAAGAAGGAACGCACGAAGAGCTGGTTGCCAAAGGCGGCATTTATGCTGATCTTCATTACAAACAATTACTTGAGCAGGAGCTTGAAGAGATAAAATAGCCTCACCTCCTGCCCCTCTCCTCCAAAAGGAGTCCTTTGGACAAAGGAGAGGGTAGTTAATAAGAGGCAAATAATAATGAAACAAACTTTATGAGCGATTACAAAGGCGAAGATGAAATATTAGGTAAAGCTTACGACGCAAAGCTGATGAAAAGATTGCTTGGTTATGTTAAACCATACAAGCGCTTTGTAATATTTGCTATTCTGATGAACATAATTGTTGCCGCACTTGGTCCAATTCGTCCTTACCTAACTAAAATTGCTGTTGATGACTACATAGCAAATTCGGACTATAGCGGATTGCTAATAATAAGTTTAGCTTTATTTGGCTCTCTAATCTTTCAGGCAGTGATACAATATTTTCTCACTTACTTCACTCAATATCTTGGTCAAAAAACTTTATATGACCTGCGAACTCAAATTTTCAATCATATTCAGAAACTTGCGTTAAAATTTTTTGATAGAACTCCGATCGGCAGGCTTGTAACGCGAGCAACTAATGATGTTGAAGCTCTCGGTGAACTTTTTTCTTCGGGCATTGTGATGGTTTTCAGTGATATATTTATCATCTTCTGGATACTTGGTTTTATGTTTTTTATGGATTTCAACCTTTCACTTGTTACACTTTCCGTGCTGCCTGTTTTAATCTACGGAACTTTTCTTTTCAGAAGGAAAGCCCGAGAAAGCTACAGGGATGTAAGACTTCATCTTGCAAGATTAAATTCTTATATGCAGGAACACGTAACCGGAATGAGCGTTGTCCAGATTTTCAATAAAGAAAACGATGAGCTAAAAAAGTTTGCTGCCATCAACAGCGATTACCGTCAGGTAAATATTAAATCTATTTTCTACTATGCTGTATTTTATCCAAGCGTTGAATTGCTCAGCTCACTTGCAATCGGACTGATCATCTGGTACGGAGGCGGTGAAATTATTCAAGGAACTCTTACAATCGGAGTGCTTTTCGCTTTTATACAATACACTGAAATGTTTTTCAGACCAATTCGTGATCTTTCAGAAAAGTATAACATAATGCAGACTGCAATGGCTTCCTCAGAAAGAGTATTCAAATTGCTGGATAATCAAACTATGATTCGCAACCCGGAAAATCCTGTTAAGTTGGAAAATGTTAAAGGCAAAATCGAATTTAAAAATGTCTGGTTTGCTTACAACAATGATGATTATGTATTAAAAGATATTTCGTTCAGCATTAATCCAGGAGAAAGAATTGCAATTGTTGGACACACTGGTGCAGGCAAAACATCAATCATTAATATTCTCACCAGATTTTATGATATCAACAAAGGTGAAATTCTGCTCGATGGTGTTAACATCGAAAAGATCGACAAGCGTGATTTACGAAAATATATCTCTATGGTTTTGCAGGATGTTTTCTTATTCTCGGGTGATATAAAATCCAACATAAATTTAAATGATGAAACAATAAATGAAGAAAGAGTAATCGAAGCCGCCAGGATGGTTGGCGCTGATAAATTTATTGCAGACCTTCCGCAAAATTACAAAGAGGAAGTAAAGGAAAGAGGCGCAACACTTAGTGTCGGTCAGAAACAGTTGATTTCTTTTGCAAGAGCGCTTGCTTACAATCCTAAAATTCTTATTCTCGATGAGGCTACATCAAGCATAGATACAGAAACAGAAATGCTAATTAAACAAGCTATCGAAAAACTCTTGGTTGGAAGAACCGCTATTGTAATAGCTCATCGGCTTTCAACGATACAAAATGCTGATAAAATCATCGTTTTGCACAAAGGAGAGATCAGGGAAACAGGAAATCATCAGCAATTGCTTGCAAAAAAGGGAATTTATTATAAATTATACCAGCTTCAATATAAAGATCAGGAAATTTTGGCATCCTGAATTCATCCACTAGCAGGGAGAAGGGAAAAAATGGGCTCAACACAATTCATGACCTTAGGTCGGCACATTATTGAGGAACAATCTAAATATGCCGGTGCTACCGGAGAACTATCAAAACTGCTTCACGATCTTTCACTAGCGGCAAAAGTTATCTCGCTCGAAGTTAACAAAGCAGGACTGGTTGATATTATCGGTTTTACTGGGGATGACAATATTCATGGCGAGCAGGTTAAAAAGCTTGATATGCTTGCACATGATATGTTGATCAAAGCGATGGATCATGGCGGACATCTTTGTGTAATGGCTTCAGAGGAAGAAGAAGACATTATTCAAATTCCGCAGAAGTTTAATATTGGTAAATATGTTCTTCTGTTTGATCCTCTCGATGGTTCTTCAAACATTGATGCTAACATTAGTATCGGTACTATTTTCTCTATTTACAGAAGAGTCTCACCGGGTGACGGACCAGGTACAATGGAAGATTGTTTGCAAGCAGGAATTCACCAGGTTGCTGCCGGCTATGTTGTATATGGATCAAGTACAATGCTCGTCTATACTGCTGGTGCAGGTGTTCATGGTTTTACTCTTGATCCTGCATTTGGCGAGTTTCTTCTCTCGCATCCGAATATTCAGACTCCTAAAAAATCCAAGATCTACAGCATCAACGAAGGTAATTATCTTTACTGGCATCCCGGACTGAAAAAATATATTAAGTATTTGCAGGAAGAAGACAAAACAACGAGTCGTCCATATTCTTCAAGATACATCGGCTCGATGGTTGCAGATATTCACCGCAATCTTTTATACGGCGGTATTTTTATGTATCCGGCTGATTCAAGAAATCCTCATGGTAAATTACGCCTGCAATATGAATGCAATCCAATGGCTTTTATTGTTGAGCAGGCTGGCGGTCGGGCTTCAAATGGAAAGATGAGAATGTTAGAAATTCAACCTGAAAAACTGCATCAGCGAATGCCAATTTTTATCGGAAGCGAAGAAGATGTAAAGATGGTTGAAAAATTTATGGCTGAAGTCGAAGTAACTGTAAATTAATTAATTTTATTCCGAAATCATTTTTAGCTCCGCATCTATTTTTTGAGCAAGATCATCTATCGA
>JALONF010000174.1 GCA_025455085.1 Ignavibacteriaceae bacterium | reverse complement strand
GGAAAGACCGGTTGGCAGTGGAATAACCCTTTTTCAGAAATGAGTCAATAAATTAAACTCTAGTAGTTCTATTGTTTTAATTTGAACTTTCTTTTACCTTAAAGTAGATTGCACATCAAATAAATCCGGAAAATCAATGATAAAAAAAATTATCTTCTCAATCGCTTTATTCACTTCAATAATATTTATTTATTCCTGCAAAACGGAAACTCTTGAAACAAAAGGTTCGCCGGAATATCTTGAAGAAGTAAAACAATGGGATCAGAAAAGAGCAGATCGGCTTAAAGCAGACGACGGCTGGCTTAACCTTGTTGGAAGAACCTGGCTTAAGCCCGGTGAAAATAAATTCGGTTCGGCAAAAGATAATGACGTAGTTATCGAATCGGATAAAGTCCCGGCTTTTATGGGGGTTTTTATTTTTCAGGATTCAACTGTCACGATGAGAGTTAATGATGGAGTTGAAGTTTTACTTGATGGCAAGCCTGTTAAAGAAATGGTGATGATTGGTGATACTAAAAAAGAAATGACAGTATTCCAGTATAGCTCAATAAAATGGAATTTAATTGTGAGGAATGAACTGTATGGAATTCGTTTTCGTGATCTTGAATCAGAATTTGTAAAAAACTTTAAAGGGATTGAGCGCTTTCCCGTTAATGAAGATTGGAGAATTACGGCAAATTTTGAAGCATATAATCCTCCCCAAAAAATCGAAGTGCCGAATGTTTTGGGACAAGTTGATGATGAGCTATCTCCGGGCGCAGTTGTATTTATAAAGGATAACCAGAAATATAGAATAGAAACAATAGACGCCGGCGACAGACTCTGGCTTATTTTTGCTGATGGAACAAGCGGAGAAGAAACATACGGAGGCGGAAGATTTTTATACACAGATAGTAAAGCCGACTCAACTAGTAAAGTAATTGTTGATTTCAACAAAGCGTACAATCCGCCCTGTGTGCTTACAAAGTTTGCGACCTGTCCTTTACCTCCAAAGGAAAACTATATTAAGCTGAGAATTACTGCCGGTGAAAAAATGTGGGGAGAAAAACATTAGCCTCACCCAAACCCTCTCCAAAGGAGAGGGGAGTGAACAACTCTGAAAACTTTTTATTTGGTTAATCAGTTATTCGAAGGATTAACCCAAGAACGGTGATTGAACGTTTTATTTTTTCCCAAATACCGACAGCAATCCGTGGGTCAATGATTCGGGCGGACCCATAAGATGTGTTGAGCCATCGAAAACTTTTGCTTCGAGCTTTACACCGGGATAATTTCTTTCCTGAATTTGAGTTACAAGTTTATCTATCGGATTATAATACTTTTCGTCTGACTCCTCACTTCCAACAGACATAAAAAGTTTTAACTCCTTCTCGCCAATTTTATCTGGAGAATTCTGCTCATAATTGTAAATGGAATAATTGTCCCAGGTTAGACTCGGGCTACCAATAATGTATCGATTGAAAATTTCAGGTTTTGTAAAAAGAGTATATAAGCCAAACAATCCTCCGATTGAATAACCATTTATAGTTCTGTCTTCGGGAACCGTTCTGTAATTTGTATCAATAAAAGGTATCAGGTCAACTTCAAGAAATTTCAGAAAATTCTCTGCACCGCCGGTTGTAGTAGGTCTATAATCTCTTCTCCGCTGTTCGCCTGCTGCTTTATCAAGCGAACCATATCCTATTCCCACAATAACCAGTTCAGGAATGTTTCCCCCGATCTCAAGATATCGTGCAATGCTTGCGGCCATTCCAAATGCAATGTCTCCATCAAGTACGTAAAGCACAGGATAACTCTTTGCCGAATCATCATAGCTGTTGGGCAAACTTATAAAAACATAAAAGGTGTCATCGACACTTTTTGAGAATATTATATTTCTCCCGGCATTATAAAGATTAAGCTCCTGTGCTGATAAAGAAAAGAATAATGAAGATATTAAAAAAGCAATTAGTACAAATTTGTGATTGCGTCCCATTTTATTTCTCCAATAAAAAAACCTAAAAATTACTCTGCTATAAATTCAGTAACCTCTTTTACCCCGTTGTATATTTTCTCTTTAATTATATTTTCCTTGTAGAATGAATACAACTTTTCATCCTCAAATAAATTTTTTACAACTTCCGGAAGCATTTTGATTTTCGGCTCATAGATTCCAAGCTTCTTTTCAAGAAGATAGTCAACGTTTCCCTGTTCCTGTTCCCAGATATAATCATTAACTACCGGCACTTTCTTCAAATTTAATATTTCCATAATGGTTGACGCGCCGCATTTCGTAAGCACGACATCCGAAATGTTAATCAATTCGTAAATAAAATCAACATATCCATAAATCTTCAGATTTTCGGCCGAGAATTTTACTTTTAAATTTTCAGCACCCATTTGAAGTATTTCATTTTTTCCGCAGACAATTCCGATCTCATAATCAGGTTTTGATTTTAGTAATTCTTCAAGAATTTTTTCGCCTTTTGGAATACCATCACCGCCACCCAGAATCAGCAACATTTTTTTAGCCGGGTCATACTCAAATTTCTTTTTTGCAGAAACAATCTCTTCGCCGGAAAGCGTTTTTGAAAATTTATCATCTATCACAAAAGGAAATGTATTAACCTTATACCCTCTTTTCTTTTTAAGGACTTTAGTCCGCAAATCTTTACTAAAGACTATGAAATTCTGATTTTTCACAAGGAACCACATTGTGTGTGGTGTGAAAGGATCAGTAATGACTGTTACAACCGGTATAGATAATTTTTTTCTTTTCAGAATTCTATGAACGGGTATGATAAGAAAAAAATGAAAAATAACAATTTTATCAGGCCTCTCTTTTATAATAACATCTTCAAGATAGTTTTTCGTAAAGGGTGAAATAAGGAGACACGTTATCCGCGCAACAATAGGAATTTTATTTATCGCATATAGAAATTCAAAAAACCATTTGCCAGTGTACTGAAGCATCCGGTATCCGTCTTCGATTATATACTGCACCCACCGGGGAGTTTTTTCAAAACCATAAATTAATATTGGCTCAGTTTTATCCGCAAAATATTTATTCATATAATTGAATATCGCACGGGCAGGAGCCAGATGGCCTCCACCGGTTTTCAGATAAACGAATAAATATTTTTGTTTTTTACTCAAAGCAACTACCTCAATACGGGATGTGTTTCTTTGTCAAGATAACCCTTTACGAGCACCTGTTTAATTTTAAATGTGCCAAGCTTCCGTGCTTTTAAAAATCCGTCCCAGGCAGATTCAGCGAGCGTTCCCCTGTTCAGCAAATCGTAAAGCCATTGATCTGTGTAATCAGGTGTTTCCTGTTTCATCGCTGCTTGAATTTCTCTAAGCCATTTCCTGTTGAATTTTTCCTGCGAACCTATGATGGGACTCATAATAATAGGAATACCCAGAGCTGAGTAGAAGGAAAGTTCACTCGGCTTTGTCCATAATATATCTGTGTCGTGCAGCGCTTTGTTGAACAAGTCAAAGTAGCCATGCAAAGATTCCGAATAAATAATTTGTATGCTGTTCCCATCCGGAATGATTTCATTTTTTACTGATTCAAAAAAATCATTTACTTCTTTTCTTATTCCTGCAACGAGAATTAATTTTATTTCATTTGCTCTTAATTTATCCTTCAGACTTTTAGCAATCTTCTCACCGATTTCTTTTTGGGCCCCCGCACCACCGACCGCATAAGTTATGGTGAGCTTTCTGTCATTTCGAAAAACACAATTTTCCTTCCCAAGAAAATACTCGACATTCATTCCGTGTCTTGTCCAGAATTTTCCTTTTGGATCAAGATAGAATAGTCTCTGTGCAAGATCTTTTTTCAGCACAGACAGATCTTCATCTCCAAGTAATTCTAATGGAAGAGGAAATCCCGTGAGATGAATTCTTTCATCAGGCACACCATAGGCTCTTAATCTCTGAGCGACTTTCCCACAAGGAGCAAAATATTCTACTCTGCTTTCCCAAGGATCCTTTGCAACCCAGACGCGGTTGATATCTGCATCGCAGATAATACAATAAACTTTATTGAATCCTTTTTTATCAGCGGCAATTGCAGAAGCATAAAATGAAGTTATCACCGGGAGATTCTTTGTTGAAATCTTTTCCAGCATTCCTTTCCCGAGACCTTTTTCAATTAGTGATTCAAGCAGATTGACTTGAAAAGTACTGCTCGATAAATTTCTCATCGGGTAGAAAGAAGGAATACGCATAAGTGAATCGAGCATCGAGAAAAACGGCGGGCCGATTACAGGAATGCCTTTGGCTCTTGAAAAAAACTCGTACGCATTCAATAATCGCTTCCATAGTTTCTGCTCAGCTTTAGATACAGCTTCCGAGGAACCTACTGTAATAATTCCACCTTCAGCAATATCTCTGAGTGGATAAACCGCTCGCTGGTGCCCATAACCCATATCTGCGGAAACTACCCAAACTTTGTTAATTGAATCGTTCATTTAATTGTGAAAATTAGAGTCAAAAATTTTTTTCAGAAGAAAGATAGGGAATTGTGGGAAGCTTTGCTTGAAGCAAAGAAAGTTTGGCTGCTGAGAATATCTCAGTGCATTAATTAAATTTGAGAAGGTTTAAGTTTAGCTCAGTAGGTTTGTTTATTCGAACTCTCTTTAAGCTTTTCATAAACTATAACCGCAAGAAATAATGCTATTCCTAAAAAGAATCTTAATGTTTCGTCCATGATAATTTTCCTTTTTGTTGTATTTTATCAATAGAAATTTATTCTGGGTAGATTAACTTAAGATTATGTTAATGTTAAGTTTATGTTATTTAACCACCGATACTATCCCTTTGAGGGATAGTATCGGTAACAAAACACTCTTTGGAGCCTCTTGAAAAACCCATACAGCGGATTAAAAAATATCCCAAAAAATATCTGGATGCTTGCTGCAGCAACGCTGATTAACAGATCCGGCACAATGGTATTACCA
>JALONF010000173.1 GCA_025455085.1 Ignavibacteriaceae bacterium | reverse complement strand
CGGAACTATTGATAGCATTCGCGCGCTTGTGCCTAATTCAAGAATAGGAAACAGGTCGGTTAAATAATCTCTCAGCACATTTCCAGTTACTGAAATTGTATCCAATCCTTTCCTTGTTCTTTCTAGAGTGTATTTCATTGCGTCAACAGGTTTGAGGATTTTTATTTCAAGTCCTGTTGTATTGTGTTCGGGTAAATATTTTTTAACCTTTGCGATAATCTCTCTGTCGTGTGCTCTGTTTTCATCAAGCCAGAAAATTGCAGGTGATGAAGATACTCGCGCTCTGTTGACTGCAAGCTTAACCCAGTCTTTTATTGCTTCGTCTTTGGTCTGGCACATTCTGAATATGTCTCCTGTTTCAACCTGTTGTTCTAATAATGCTTTGGTTTTATCGTGCGAACCATACTCCTCTGCTTTTTTTGCCATCAAACCAACGTTGGAAACTGCGCCCATAGTGGACGGATCAAACTGACCTTTTGTTTTAGCGTCTTCAATTATTGTTTTATACATTATTGCATAACTGCGGTCGGGAATCATCGCAATGCAATCTTGAAGCTCATCCTTTTTATTCCACATTTTTCCACCATCACGTACTACATTCGGCATTGATGCATCAACTATCACATCATTCGGCACGTGAAGATTTGTCTTGTTTATTCTCGAATCTATCATTACGAGTTCGGGCTGGTACTCGTAAACTCTATTTATATCATCTTCAATTTCTTTTCTCTTGGCGTCAGGAAGTTTTTTGAGCCTTTCAAAAACGTCCATCAGACCGTTATTTACATTTGCACCAATTTCCTTAAGAGTTTGAGCGTGTTTCTCTAAAGGCTCTTTGTAATAAACAGAAACTGCGTGACCAAACATTATCGGATCTGATATTTTCATCATTGTTGCTTTGAGATGAAGTGAAAGCAGAACCCCATCTTTTTTGGCTTCTTCAATTTGCTCAGCATAAAACTTTCTCAACTCTTTAACGTTCATTACTGCAGCATCAATTACTTCATCTTTAAGAAGCTTAAGATTTTCTTTCAGGACAGTAACCTTTCCGTTTGCGTCAACAAATTCAATTTTCGCAATATCGTCTTTATCAAGTGTTATCGATTTTTCGGAACCGTAAAAATCTTTTTGACTCATATGAGCAACGCGGCATTTCGATCCCGATCCAGGCCAGGGTTTCATCATTTTGTGCGGATGTTTCTGAGCAAACTTTTTTACCGAGACTGCGGCACGTCTGTCGGAGTTACCTTCTCTTAAAACGGGATTAACAGCGGAACCAAGTACCTTTGCAAACCTTTCTTTTAATTTTTTCTCTTCTTCACTTTTTGGTTCTTCGGGATAGTCAGGAATTTTATAACCTTTTTCCTGTAATTCTTTGATAGCGGCTTTAAGTTGTGGAATTGATGCGCTGATGTTGGGAAGCTTGATAATGTTTGCATTTGAATCTTGAGTTAGTTCGCCAAGTTCTGCCAGGTAATCAGGAACTTTTTGTCCCTCGGTAAGATTATCGGGAAAGTTTGCGATTATTCTTCCGGCAAGTGAAATGTCTTTCTCAACAAATTCAATTCCCGTTTCTTTTGTGTATGATTTAAGTATGGGAAGAAGGCAATAACTCGCCAGTAACGGGCCTTCATCAATTTTTGTCCAGTTGATTTTAAAACTCATTTTGCGTCCACTTTCTATTTAGGAAATTATTTGAAATCATTATTTAAAAAATACTCAATCGCTGGTAATAATTGAAGAATTTGCTGATAATATACCATACATCTTGATTGTGTGGACATCTCAAATCACTTAATTTTGAACCCATTATTAACAATTTAAAATTTATGAGCAGAGATAAAGTAAAACAATTTGTAGAAAAGAATTCAATACAAAATTTCATAATCGCTTTAATAATTTTTAATTCCATAACAATAGGAATGGAAACTTCCAGTGCCATAATGAACTCGTTTGGAAATACTCTCCTGCTTATTGATAAAATTATACTGACAATTTTTGTGGTTGAGATTTTATTGAAGCTTTATGCATATGGATTTAGCTTCTTTAAGGGCGGCTGGAATGTTTTTGATTTCACAATTGTAGCAATTGCTTTATTGCCAGCTTCGGGAGTTTTAGCAGTTTTGCGGTCATTAAGAATTTTCCGTTCGCTTAGATTAATTAAAAATGTACCAAAGCTAAGATTCATTGTTGAATCTTTATTTCATTCGCTTCCAAGTCTTGTTTGGATATTTGTGCTACTTGCTTTAGTATTCTATGTTTTTTCAGTAATCGGAACAAAACTTTTCGGTGCTGACTACCCGCAATGGTTTGGCACATTAGCTACATCAATGTTTTCATTATTTCAGATAATGACACTAGAAGGATGGGCGGAAATTTCACGGGCTGTTATGGATAAGTATCCTTTGGCAAATATTTATTTCATTCTATTCATACTACTTGCTTCTTATACTACGTTAAATATTTTCATTGCGATTGTGGTAAATACTATGGCAGAAGTGCAGCAAAAAACCAGCAAAGAAGGAATTGAGAAAATAGAGGATATCATTCAAGATGAAAATGAGGAATTAAGAGAAGATATTAGAATGCTGAAAGATCAGATAATTAAAATGGAAGAGAAGTTGACGAAAAGATTAACTTAATAACCTAAACTTTGTATTATTCTTAAAAATTTTTTTTGTCTTATTAATATATTACGAGCATAATTTAATGTCTTTGATGTGGTAATTATTATGAGTAGACCCAACATTATTATTAAACTGATTATATCCATTTTATTACCATTATCCGTTGGCGCAATAGCGGGTATGTTTACTTCTCAAGCTGTACCTGTTTGGTATGCTTCATTAAATAGACCTTCCTTCAGTCCTCCTAATTGGGTTTTCGGTCCGGTATGGACTTCCCTATATATCCTTTTAGGATTATCATTTTTTCTTATTTGGAAAGAGGAGGCATCGAAAGAGAGAAGCCTGGCAATAAAAGTTTTCTCAATCCAAATGCTCTTAAATTTTGCATGGAGTTTTATATTCTTCTATTTCAATTTGATTGGTATTGCGCTTATAGAAATCATTCTTTTGTGGGTTAGCATTTCTGCCATGATTTATCTGTTCTATAAAATAAAACCATTAGCCGCTTATTTGAACATCCCATACTTGCTTTGGGTAAGCTTCGCAACAATACTTAATGCAGGTTATTATTTTTTAAATTAACCAGCTATGAGGAATATATCTTTAATTATTCGTCAGGAACTTGTGAAGCATCACGATGCTAAAAAAGCAAAGTGGCTTGAGAATTATGTTAAGCATGATATCAAATCGCTAGGAATCGGAATTCCACAAATTCGCTCAATCGTGCAGCGTGTTTATAATCAAAATAAATTAAATGAGCTTTCGCTCAGCAAACAAAAAAAATTACTTAATGAACTAATTCAACGGGAATATGCCGAAGAAAAACTTGCTGCTATTATTTATGTTCAGCTTTACTTAAAAGATACCGATGTGAAATTTCAACTCTCGATGATATCAAGCTGGTTTGATAAAAGATGGGTCTACGATTGGAATATTTGCGACTGGCTTTGTGTACGTTTGTTATCTCCGTTGGTTGATAAATATCCCAAACAAACAATCGCAGAATTGAAAAAGTGGAACAAAGATAAGTATCTCTGGAAAGCTCGTGCATCACTTGTTCCATTCGCACAATGCAAAACCTTGAAAGAGCATCTGAAAGTCGCTAATGAGTTTTCAACGTTTCTGATAAAAAGAGAAGAGCGGTTTTGCAAGACAGCAGTTGGCTGGATTTTAAGAGAGATATCAAAATCAGATAATAATTATGTTAAAAACTTTTTAGACCTTCATAAACAATTTATAACACTGGAAGTAATTAAGAACTCGCAAAAGTATTTCAATTATTAATCTTTTAACTTCCAACAATATTTAATTATCTTAAACCAGTTTTAAATATTATTTCATTAACTAAAAGGAACTGATTATGGACATATTAAACACAATACAATCTGCACTTGGCGGCGGAGACAAAAAAGATGATCTAATGTCTACTGTTATGGGTCTGCTTGGTGGACAAGGCGGATTAAATAATCTAATCAGCCAGTTCGCATCCAAAGGGTTGGGAGATGTAATTGGCTCCTGGGTCAGCACTGGTAAAAATCTTCCAGTATCAGGAGATCAGCTTCAGAACGTTTTGGGTAAAGATACAATTAACCACCTCGCATCAAAGCTTGGAATGGATAATGGTGCTCTAACTTCACAGCTTACAAATCTCCTTCCCGGTGTCGTTGACAAATTAACTCCCGATGGTAAAGTTCCCGAAGGAGATATTATGAGCAAAGGAATGGATATTTTGGGCGGCTTGCTGGGTAAAAAATAATTGAATCAGAAATGTCTGATTGTTAAGCCGCAGTAGAAATGCTGCGGCTTTTTTATTGATTTTGGCTTTTAAACCTCTTCACTTCTTTTGAGCGGAGAGAAAGATGTTTTGTCTTTCTTCCATTAACTCTTTTGCGCCACATCTTAAAACTTGATGACTTCATTTCTCTTCTCATAATTTCCCTTACTTCGTTTTCTTTCAAACTAAACTGAAATTCAATTGCTTCAAATGGTGTTCGATCTTCCCAGGCCATTTCTATTATTCGGGATATGTCTTCTATCTTAAGATTTTTCATACAAAATAAACGTTTTTAATGTGCTATTCGTTCAAAAGTAAGGAACGATTCCACTGAGCCTTTTGTTTTAAATTCAGACAACAACACAAGAAAAAGAGGATCAAAATGAAAGATAAAGTAGTAATAATTACAGGCGCTAATAAAGGAATCGGAAAAGAAGCAGCTAAACAAATTGGTAAACTTGGAGCCAAGGTTTATATGGCTTGTCGTTCACTCGATTCTGCAAATGAGGCTAGAGAAGAAATAGTAAACGAAACAGGCAGTCAGAATGTTTTTGTGAGACATCTGGATCTTGCTTCGGTTGACTCAATTCATAAATTCGTTGAATCATTTAAGCAGGAAGAAAACAAGCTTGATGTGCTTATTAACAATGCCGGTCTCTGGACAAAAACTAAAAAGTTAACCGATAGAAATGTTGAGCAGACTTTTGCGGTGAATGTTCTTGGTCATCAGCTTTTAACTGAATTGCTTCTTGATGAATTGAAGAAGGCTGCACCATCCAGAATCATTAACGTCGCTTCTCACTTTGCAGGCGGACTTGATATTGACGACATCAATTTTGATAAAAGAAATTACAACGAGACCCTTGCTTACAAACAAACTAAGCAGGCAAACAGAATGTTGACCCGTGAATGGGCAAGAAGATTAGAGAAAGATAATATTTCTGTTTACTCGATGACACC
>JALONF010000172.1 GCA_025455085.1 Ignavibacteriaceae bacterium | reverse complement strand
GGAAAAACATTACCATTTAATTTGAAGGCCTGCAAATTCTCAATTGTATTGTTCATCTTTTCTGAAAATTTAACTGTCACTGTATTGCTGCTAGTGCCAATTACTGAAATGACCTTTCCGGGAGTATGACAATAAACTTCTATTACTCTGGATAAATTAGAATATGGGTCTTCTTTTGAAAGATCAAATGCCTGTATTGCATAAAAATAACTTGTGTTTTTATTAAGATTAAAATCTGCATATTGCACAGCAGAAATAACGGAATCAATTAATGTTAGATTATCAGCGGACAACCCACGATAGATGTAATATTGGTCAACGCTTCCCTGCCACGATAGGAAGATGCTGGTTGAATCAATACTGAATCCATTTACATTATAGGGAGTGCTTGCTTTTTTTGAAATCGTAAATTCATAAAAATTAATTCCAATATCTGTTGGGAATCCGATTTCTGGTACATTGTTGTTGTTTAAGTCACCAACAAATATTGCGTTTGAATTAATATTTTCTTTAAACGAAATAATTTTATTTGATCCTACAAACTGATGTTTAAAGATGTATGAATAAGGAAACATAAAAACTATAAGCTCATCTAAACCATCCTCATCAAGATCTGCAAAGCGGATTCCGTTTTCTGAACTCTGGAATGATGATCTGAATTCAGTTGAAGCATCAACAAGCACTTGATCATAAAGAATGTTCAGCTGATTTCCGAGAAGATTAAACACAACCATACGATAGTATGGAGCTATATCAATGGCATCAATTGAATGAAGTAGGACGGCCAGTTCATCTTTACTATCTCCATTAAAATCGCCAACAGTTAAATATGCTGCTGAACCTAGAAATCCTGTATTGATGACATTTCCCTGCTGATAATTATTAAGCCCTAAAATATTGTAACTAAAAATATCGCCATCTACATCAACGAACCACAATTCCATGATTCCGTCTGAGTTTATATCTGCTTTCACTCCATTTGGGGCATCAAGAATATTATTACCGATCCAGCGATCAGTAAAATTGCTTAAAGTTATAGGGTCATATAATGTTAAATCGTTTTTAACTTTCCAGATATTTACAGAAGTATCAGAATTAACAACAACAATTTCTGTTACCCCGTCACCATCCACATCCTCTGCCATAATAGGCCAGAACTTTCCAGTTTCATTGGCATATTTTTGGTCGAACGTCGATGAATTTGAATTTTGCTGTTCGAGGATGTAACCATTACGAACCCAGGAAGTAAGCAAGTCATTTAAGCCATTTTTATTGAAGTCACCGAAATCTCTAATTATTCTATCTTGCAAAGAATCTATTACTTCAAAACTATCGTTGGTTAATTTGAAAAGATTTGTTACTCTAGAATTTGCGTTAGTACGTAAGTAAACTTCTGTGAAATCATTATTTGTGATATTAACGGGATCCTGATAGATACTTCCGGGAGGCACAGAAAATGGCAAGAGAATTTCAGCAGCGTAATCTGCTTCATAATTTGTAGTGAATAAAAAGTTTTCGCCGTTATCTTTTATTACAGTTTTAAGTCCCACAAGATTTTCTGCTTCAAAATATATTTCATAAGCAGAGTTTTGCTCAACCAATTGCTTCGGAATAAATCCGTAATGAAGATATTTAACAAACTGATTGTTAGTGGTAAAGCCATCAAGTGTAATGAAATTAAAATCAGTGTCACCAAATCGGCGGTAATACATTCGCGTGACAGTCGGCTCGTCTGTATACATCGCAGCAAGTATTGTAGTCTTATCACCATAAAAAGCTGGACCAACAGAAATTAATTCAGTGATTGGAGGAGTTCTATTAACAAAAAAATTAACTCTTTCCTCTAAAGTTCTGCCATTATTTAAGGACACAACTAGTCGTAAGCAATAAACAGTGTCAGGTAAAGAAGTAAGACTTAAAGTAAAAATATCCTCATTGGAAAACTGATTACTTCCCCGCTCTATCAGCGAAATCCAGTTAGTTGGATTTAAGCCATAACCATAATAAAGACTAAAAGAAGAAAACAGAGCTGAAAGAACAGTGGCATTAATTTTTAATTCTGAGTCGAGAGTAGCAAAATCCTGCGTAGGATGAATGATCTTTATAATTGAAGGTGCCGTAACAGTTACAGCTCGATTCATATTTAATCTTCCGGCACCAGTGAAAATATCCCAGCCCGGCTCACTAATATCATCAGACGTTGATTTTAGAATCTGTTTTACTTCTTCGTTAGTAAAATTGCCCAGCGATAAAATTAATGCAGCAGCAGCGGCAACGTGAGGTGTAGAAGCGGAGGTTCCGCTGATGGATGCGTAATTGTTATCTCTTGCAGTTGTAACAATCTGTGTCCCTGGCGCCATCAAATCAAGTGTTGAACCATAATTTGAATTGCCAGCACGGAAATCATCCTGCGTTGAATTTCCAACACATATTACCTCAGAATAACCAGATGGATAGTGTGGGTCAGATGAGTTTTGGTTTCCTGAACTCCCTACAAGCACTAAATTTTTTGAATAGGCGAATTGAATTACATCTCTCAAGACATAAGAAAATGAATAATCACCAAAGCTCATATTAAGAACTTTCACTTTCATCTGAATAGCATAGAGAATAGCCGCAGCAACATCATCTTCCTCTCCATATCCACCGGGATCAAATGCTCTCAAGTTCATCAGCTTAATGTTTGGTGCTGTGCCTGCTATTCCGGTGAAATTATTTGTTTGAGCAGCAGCTATTCCTGAGATATAAGTGCCGTGTCCCTGTTCATCGAGTGGATCGTTATCCCAGCCGAGGTAATCTCCACCACTTGAGTCAAATGGAAATCCAACACGATCCGTAAAATCCCAGCCGCGATAATCGTCAACAAATCCATTATTATCATCATCGATTCCATTTGTCTCTTTACCATTCCCGATCTCGCCCGGATTCTGCCAAATTTTATTTTTAAGATCGGGATGGAAATAGTCAATACCCGTATCAATCATTCCAATGAAAACCGAGTCAGCTCCCTGAGTTTTATCCCAGGCATCAAAAGCTTGAATTTTACTCAATGCCCACTGCTGTGATACAAGACTATCATCCGGAACAATGTTAATCTGGTATGCTACAGCTTTTTGAACATACTCTATATTTTCATCTAAGTTTTTTAATTGTAGAAAAGAACCTTCGTCAACATCTTCAACAAAAGTTATTTTAATTATCCTTCCTAAAACATCGTTTGACTTTGCTATTCCTTTGGCAAGGTAATCTACAGACTTCAAATCAGTCTGTATTTGAAATGGAGATCCTGAGGGAATAAATTGATCCTGCTGAACTTTTTGTTCAATTTCAGCAAAAGGAACGTTCTCTTTATATTTTATGAAATAAGTCGTTTGTGCGGAAGCGAAGCTAGAGCTAATTAACAGTAAAAGAATAAAAGAGAACATCTTATGTTTCATACATTTCCTTTTTATAATGATGATCAACTTCGATTGGATATTTACCAGAGAAACAAGCATGACAGAAATTATCTTTACCAGCTTCTGAAACTGCTTCAAGCATTTCATCGATTGTTAAATATTCGATACTATCCACGCCAAGAAACTTTCCTATTTCTTTAATATCGGAATTAAAATTATGAGCTATAAGCTCTTCTTTGCTTGGAAAATCCATACCGTAAAAGCATGGATGTGTAATTGGAGAAGATGATATTCTTAAATGAATAGATTTTGGATTTGCATCGCGAATTAACTTAACAAGCTGCTTTGATGTGGTTCCGCGAACGATCGAATCATCTACTAATACTACAGTTCGTCCTTCAAGCACTCCTTTAACAGTGTTAAATTTTATTTTCACACCAATTTCACGATTTGCCTGTCCCGGCTGGATGAATGTTCTTCCAATGTAATGACTTCGAATTAAACCAATTTCCAGTTTACAATTTACACCGAGCTTTTCCAGTTCGGTCTGATATCCCAACGCGGTTGTGTTAGAGCTGTCGGGAACACTAATTACGATTACTTTTTCTTCATCTTCATTAAATACTGGGTGATTCCTTGCAAGCACTTTACCAAGACGTCTTCTCATCTTGTCAACATTATGACCGAAGATAAAGCTGTCCGGTCGGGAAAAATAGATGTACTCAAAGATGCAATGCTTTTGAAAAGAACTTGATTCGGATATTTTATAAGATTTGATAACTCCTGATTTTATAACCTCTTCATCTATAACAACAATTTCTCCGGGTTCAACTTCTCTAATGAAATCAGCACTTAAAATATCAAACGCACAGGTTTCAGAAGTAATGATGTAAGCTTCATTATGTTTTCCAATAACCAAAGGTCTGAATCCATTTGGGTCTCTTGCTGCTACTAACTTATTGTCGGTCATCAAAACAAGGCTAAAAGCACCTTCAATCCTTTGCATTGCCTCTTTAATCTGTTCTATCTGATCATTTAATTTGTTTCTTGCAATAAGATGAAGAATAACTTCTGTATCGCTTGTCGTTTGAAAAATTGCACCTTCATTGACTAATTCTTCACGAATTTCTCTTGCGTTTGTAAGGTTGCCGTTATGTGCAACTGCCAGATTCCCGAGTCTGTAATTAACAATGAAAGGCTGAATATTTTTAATAGATTGAGATGAACCTGTAGTGGAATACCTATTGTGTCCAATTGCTACTTCACCAATGAGCTTAGTTTGAAATATCTCGTGATCGTCAAAAACTTCTGTAACCAGACCTTCTCCCTTATGGTTAGTGAAAACCGGATTTCCCTTTTTACTAATATTCTTTGTAACAATTCCGCAAGCTTCCTGTCCCCTATGCTGTAAAGCGTGCAATCCGTAGTAAGTTTCAAGTGAGGCGTTCTGTGATCCATATATCCCAAAAACTCCACAATTGCAAGTTGGTTTCTCTCGTTGAAGATTTAATTGCATATCTTAAAATAAAATGGTTGATGGAAAATTAAAGGTCAAATTTATATATACATGATGAATTAACAGA
>JALONF010000171.1 GCA_025455085.1 Ignavibacteriaceae bacterium | reverse complement strand
AACGGCAAACTAACCGACTCACTAAATACAGTCAATTACTTAAACAGGCTTGCTAATCTTTCCAACAATAGTTTTGTTGATAATGTAAAAATTGAACCTTCTTCAATACCCACATATTCATTGAACATCACAACTTCTGATTTAAAGTTTATTGAAATTAAAGGATATCTGGATTCGACTTCATCCATTATACACTCCTCACAAAACCCTGAAGCCTGGTTTGATGGTTCTTCACTGTCTAACACTATTTTTGTTGGTAGATCTTCTTTCCTCTCAAAGTAATGTTCAAGTGAACGACCACTTATTTCATTTCTATATTTGGAGATATAGATTTAGATTGCAATTGTAAAATCAGTTTCTATTTTTTCATTGTATATCTTTGAACAATTTAACACTCGAAAATATAACATTAGCTCTTACAAACTCACCGGAGGTTCTTGGCAAGGATAAGTATTTCAACTCTGCAGTGCTTGTTCCGCTGGTTTTAATCGAAGATAAATTTCATTTTCTTTTTGAGAAGCGGGCAAACCATATACGGCAGGGAGGTGAGGTAAGTTTTCCCGGTGGTGAATTCGATAATAAAAAGGATCAAGGTCTCAGACATACTGCTATTAGAGAAACATCTGAAGAACTTGGTTTAACATCTGATAAAATTAAAATCATAGGGAAGCTTGGAACGCTGGTTGCGCCTATGGGAGTAACTGTAGATGCTTTCGTTGGAGTGGTCTCCATTAAGAGCCTGGATGAGCTCTCAATAGACATTAATGAAGTTGAAAAAGTTTTCCTTGTTCCTGTTGACTATTTCTTCAAGAAAAAGCCTGAAGAGTATACAGTCAAGCTAGAAGTGCATCCTTCTTATAAAGATGAGGATGGAAAGATGGTTGAGCTTTTACCCGTTCAAAAGCTGGGATTACCGGCAAGATATTCAAAACCCTGGAAGAATGGTTTCCATCGAATTCTCGTTTATAACTCAACCGAAGAAGTAATTTGGGGAATAACCGCGGAAATTGTTTTTGAATTTTGCAGAATGATCAACTCGTCTAGATGAATCAATCCTCAAAAGCTTATAATCATATCATATGGGATTGGAACGGTACGCTCTTTAATGATGTTGAGCTATGTGCTAATGTAATGAACTTGCTTCTTAGCCAGGAATCACTTCCTAACATTTCGATAAAAAAATATAAAGAAATATTCACTTTCCCTGTCATTGAATATTATCGGATAGCCGGCCATACGTTTGAAAAGAATTCATTCGAGGTGCTTGGCAAACAATTTATGGATGAGTATGAAACACGAAAAAATAACTGTGGACTTTTCCCCGGAGTAATTGAGTTACTTGCATCGCTGAAATCAATACACATTCAGCAGCATCTTTTATCAGCGTATGAACAGAATAGTCTCAATAGAATTTTGAATTATTTTGCTATCAGCAGTTACTTTCAAAACATAGTTGGGCTGGATAACATTTATGCCGGAGGGAAATCCCATCTTGCGAAAAAACTAGCGATGAAGATTCGTTCTAACGGTTCAGAAGGTAATATTTTACTTATTGGAGACACAATTCACGACTATGAAGTTGCCAAAGAAATAAATTCTGATTGTATTCTCATTTCTCATGGTCATCAGGATGAGGAACGATTATTGAAATTGGGAGTACCTGTGGTTAAAGATTTTAATGAATTAAATAATCTCCTGAAAGAATTACTCTATTGACGACAATTTTACTATTAGCAGTTTTATCAATAATTGTTTGGGCTATTTTCACTTACAATTTATTTGTTCGGGATAAGAATCTAATTAAAGAAGCCTGGAGCGGAATTGATGTACAGCTCAAACGGAGACATAATCTTATTCCTAATCTTGTTGCATCAGTTCAGGGATACAGCAAGCACGAAAAAACTCTGTTTGAAAATATCACACAAAAAAGAAGTGAAGCAGTTAAAGTCGAAAGTATAAAAGAGAAAGCTCCCGCTGAATCTGATTTATCCGGCATGCTCAAAAACCTTTTTGTAGCTGTAGAAAATTATCCTGATCTAAAAGCAAGCGAGAACTTCCTCACGCTACATAATCAACTGGTTGAAATTGAAGACCAACTGCAGTATGCCCGAAGATACTATAACGGTGCGGTAAGAAATTATAATATCAGGGTTGAATCTTTTCCGTCGAATGTTGTGGCAGCTATTTTTAATTTCAAGCAGGATAATTTCTTTGAAATAACTCTGGCAACTGAAAAAGCAGCTCCCGAAGTAAAACTATGAGCAAATTATTTTACCTGCTGTATCTTCTTGTCTTCATTTTTATCAATTTTAATACTTTAGCTCAGTACGAAAATATAGAGAGAATAATCTCCTTCGATAGTGAAATAACTATCAATGAAGATGCTTCTATGTTAGTAACTGAGCAGATTAAGGTTTATGCTGCAGGTCAACAAATACAAAGAGGTATTTACCGGGACTTCCCAACCAAATACAAAGATGAATACGGAAACAATGTAAATATAAAATTTGATGTTTTAGAAGTATCAAGAGACGGGAATTCAGAGGACTATCACACTGAAAGTCTTTCTAATGGTATAAGAGTATATTTTGGACGGAGCGATTACTTCCTTCCTGTAGGTGAGTATACTTATTCAATTAAATATAAAACCGATCGTCAGATAGGTTACTTTGATAAGTTCGACGAACTATATTGGAATGTAACTGGTAACGGCTGGGATTTTCTTATAGAGAGAGTAACTGCAACAGTCAATCTTCCTGAACCTGTTTCAGGTGATGATTTAAGGTTGTATGGTTACACAGGACCCAGCGGTTTCAAGGGAAGCGATTACACTTATGAAGTCATTAGCTCAGACAAAGTAGTCTTCACTTCTACATATATGCTCAATCCCAAAGAGGGATTAACCATTTCAATACAATGGCCAAAAGGAATAGTGTACGAGCCAACTCAAGCTGATAGAGTCGGATATTTTATGCAGGATAATCTTCAGACGGTGATAGGACTCATCGGAATTATTGTATTGATATTTTATTACCTAACTATATGGTGGCGGGTGGGGAAAGATCCGTCTAAAGGATTAATTATTCCGTTATATGAGCCGCCTACTAATATGTCTCCTGCCGCTGTGAGATTTGTATCGGAGATGGGATATGATAACAAAATATTCACATGCACAATAGTATCACTTGCTGTAAAAGGCTATCTGAAAATAGAAGAGGACGGCAGCGGATACCGCCTGGTAAAAAGCAACAGCAGTAAAAAGTTATTATCAAATGATGAACAAGCTGTATTTTATAAATTAGGTTTTAAGAATAATGGGGACAAACAGGTTCTTGAGCTTGAACAGAAAAACCATTCCATCCTGCAAGGGGCGATAAAGGCATTAAAAAGTTCACTGAAGAACAGTTATGAGAGTAACTACTTTCTTACCAACAGGAAATATTTCTTTATTGGTATTGCGATATCCATTATAATTCTGTTAATCTCAATTATCGGAGGATCAGGAGAACAGATTTTTATTCTAGTCTGGATATCATTCTGGAGTATCGGAGTAGCTGCGTTGCTGTTTGCAGTTTTTAAAGCATGGAAAGGTGTTATTAAAAAAGGAAGAGCAAAAGTAACAACTTATGGTGGGGCAATCTTCATAACTCTTTTTTCGATTCCTTTTGTGCTCGGTGAAATACTTGGCTTATTTTTCCTTTCAGAATTCAGTTCGCCGCTGATGATCGTGGTTATTGCCATTATAGTTCTCCTAAACATTGTATTTTATAGTCTGCTGAAGGCACCAACACTGCTTGGCAGAAAAATAATGGATAAGATTGAAGGATTCAGGATGTATCTCAGTGTAGCAGAAAAAGATAGCATTTATTCGATGCAGGAACCTGCTAAAACACCTGAGCTGTTTGAATCGTTTTTACCATATGCCTTAGCCTTAGGAGTTGAAAACCAATGGGCAGAGAGATTCTCAGATATTATTTCCAGTATAGAAAAAGATTCAACTGCATATAAACCAGGGTGGTATTCTGGGACTACCTGGAGCACGTTAGGTGCAGCAGGCTTTGCTTCTTCATTATCAGGAAGTTTTAGCAGTACGATTTCCTCATCTTCTACTGCACCCGGGTCTTCGTCTGGTGGCGGTGGTGGCGGCTCTTCCGGTGGTGGCGGAGGCGGAGGCGGTGGGGGAGGATGGTAATTCTTAGATAAATTAAGTTAAGTTATTATATTTTATAACTTATCAACAAGTAATTCTAAAATTTTATAAGCTCCTAAAATTACATTCCATAGTAAAGTGCGAGGCCGAAATTATTATGATTACCAAGCATAAACTCCGGTGTTCGACCCTCTTCTTCATCAGATAGATCGGAATAATTATAATAACCTTTTACAAAAAGATTATTATAGGGCTGCCAGGTTACCTCAAGACTAATTTTTTTATCTGTTCTCCGTGCTCCGTAGAGGGTTGCAGGATATGGAAGTGAAATACCAGCCGGATAACTTAATGCTTAGCCCTCTCAAAATATTTTGTCTGTATGATAAATAAAACATATCTGAATTACTGCCAATCCAGTGTCCCAATTGGTAATTATGACTTTTATAGGTTTGTGCGTCATTAGAGTTTGTATAAACAAATGGCTGAATCCTTGAGTATTCAATAACAAATGCGGAGTTAGGGATAAGTAAATCTGAAAACTCGTTGCCTACAGTGTAACCTATTGAAGATAAATTTTCTCCCTCAAGAGCTTTTTCAATTGATAGTTCATCTATAAACACTGATCCATACACTTTACTATTGATCGGAGAAATTCTGTACGAAGCATCTGCAAACAACTGTGCATTATCTCCAGTATTTGATCCTTCACTTGATAAATAGTGATCAGCCAGCCTGAAGAACATTACAGGGATCAGGTAAATTGGCTCAACATTTTCACTATACACAATGGATTCACCGATTGAAAGCGTCAGCTCATCAGCTATGTAAAATGATAGCATATGCGATGCTATGAATTTTGGGATGTCAGATATGCTCTCTCTGCCGTCAACAGAAGTAGCACGATAAGTTGAAGAATCAGGAATACCCGATTTCAGAAAACCATGGAAGTAAATAAAATTGAACCATTCTACAGGACGAAAATCCAATCTTAACAGCGGATAAGTTGGGGCTTTAGATGAACTGATTATTTGACCTGCTCGTCCGTTTCCTATATTCACTGCATATTTACCGAAAGATAAATTCCCGGTATTCCAGCCATAGTTAATCTGAGCATTTGCAACACTGTATTGAATGCTGTTATTTGTATTCTTTGATATGTTTATACCTGCTGCAGGCACATTTATTTTTTTGTCATCAATATTATCACCCTGCTCAAGGTTATCCCTGAAATCAAGTGAATATCCCCAGTTATCTGAAATGTACCCGAAGAATTCAAGTCCATTCCACCTCTGTGAAAAGCCAGAGTTCCATTCATTTCCGTATTGAATACCAAGTATCGGATCAAGATTGAAAGTGAAAATTGAGTCTCTGTAGTTGAACAATCTGAATCTCTCATTTTGACCTGAAGTGAAGAATTCAGTGCGGGGAAGATTTAAATAGATACTATCGCTGATAAAAGAAATTTCATCAGCAAAGTCTTTTTTATAAAATTCTATTTCCTTTAAATCAATACCAGTTAGCTTATCCCTATTAGACAGCGCGCTGATTAAATAACCCGCAATCTCTTTCCTCGGGATTGGTTTTATTTCAGAATGATATTCAATTGCTCCTTTTATATATAATCTTTCAAGCAGATTGTAAATGTCAGAAGTCACAGGCTGATAAACCGTCTGAGCAGATAATTCGAACCAGGCAATTATTAAAAAAGAAATTATATGGCTTAATTTCATTATTGACTAGACCATCAAAATTATTTGTGAGGCAACCACGATCATGAATGAGAATACAAATAAGTAAATGCGAAACTTTGGCCGAATGTGAACAATGACCTTGTAAAATGCATATATAAGAAAGCTTCTGAAAATTGTATCGGTAATGAGGTATGACTTTGCAACGGGAATCAGGTTTGATGTAATTGATAGAAGCAGAACAACCAGAATAATTATAAATTCCAAACCGGTAAAAAACATTCCGTTTTGAGAAGTGATTCTTTCCCGAAATATTAAAAAGAAACCAATGACCGGCAACAGAATAGCAACTATTAAAAGATGATATGTAAGATTTCCCAGAACAGGAATTTCTGAAATATCCTGATATAAAACATCGCTAGTCTGATTTATAATGAAGAAAATTAAAACGTTAATAAAAACAATAATATCTGTTAAAATCTTACTTTTATTATAATTAACCACAGCGAAAATCAGCAGCAAACCTATAATTATTAAAGAAGGTATTAAAAATTCTGCTATAGGCCCGTCTTCGTTAAATAATAGATAAGTGAAATAATAAATTATGAATAAGCCGACTAAAGGAATTAATCCAACCTTGTAGTAGTTTATTAGAAATTGCGGGAACCTGTTAATTGTTCTGCCAAAAACTAAAAGTTTCTCACGTGCAATCATGTATTGCAAAATCTTACTGGCAAATAGTAATGGAATTATCAAGACCAGGAAAATAAGGATGCCGCCCGGTTTTGAATAAAATAGATAGATAATTGCATTGGCTGCAAACAGTAGCGCATAAATGCTAATGATAAGCACCGTAGTCTGATGAGTAATATTTTTACTATGAACAATATGATGAATATGAGTTCTGTCAGCAACAAATGGGTTTTTGCCGGCAAATATTCTTTCGAACAATACCTTGAGAGTGTCAGCAATCGGGACAGCAAGTAATATAACGGGAAAAGTAAGATCCAGAACCTCGCTGGTTTTGTCAATTGAAATAATTAATACAGCACTGACTATCAGATACCCAAGAAAAAATGATCCTGAATCGCCGAGAAATATTCTTGCAGGAAAAGCATTGTATTTAAGAAATCCAATCAAGCATCCGGTTATAGATGAAAGGACAACTAAAGAAAAAGTATCTAAAAAATTAAGGCTGATAAAAAACAGAAGTGTAAAAACGAGAAGTGAAATACCTGAAACAAGACCATCGAGACCATCCAGAAGATTGAAAGCGTTTATTGTTCCAACGATAAATAATACCAGGATGAAAATACCGGGTACTATTGAGAATTCAACTGTGAATAAAGTAAGAGACGAAAATTTTGGAATTAGGAAAAGTAGAAGCAGGGAAGCCGCAACTGTTTGATAGATAAACTTCAGCAGCCAGCCCGATCCCAGCAGGTCATCGTAAGCGCCAAGTGAAAAGATGACGATTGCACCAAACAGATAATATTTTATTGAATTGATATCGCCATAAAAAACGAAAATTGAAGTAAGAAATATCAGGAAGATTAATAAACCGCCCATCCTGGGTACAGGCGCAGGGTGCAGCTTTCTTTTACCATCAGGAACATCTACTATTTTTATTCTGTTAAACAGATCAATGAAGGGTGGAGTGATAAATATCGTTCCAACCATAGTAGAAAAAAATATTATTAAATATTGCATTTAGAGACAGTTTTCAGATAAATCAGTTTTTAGCCACGCAAAATTAAAGATTAAATCACAATTACCATCAGAACGGTTTAGTCTTGACCAGGGAATTAAGACAAATCGCGAGCCAAAAACTGGGGGAGTTTCCTCAGGTTTTTTCGTATTAAAGTGAGGATGGGGAAATTAATTCCATTCATTTTCATTGCAAGATAGTCTTCTTTGCTCTTTTGGATTATGTTACCAACACTCTTATTACTTGCACCGCCGATGGTCATAAGGTAAGTAGTAACAGGTAAGTAGTGAGCAGAAATTCTGTGCTTGTATAATAGCCGTAAGATCATTTCATAGTCAGCTGCAATTTTCATATCCGTCCTGTAAAGACCATACTTATCAAAAATTTCTTTACTGATGAATAAAGTAGGGTGAGGAGGCATCCAGCCGTTCTTTAGTAAGTGATCAGTGACCAGTAATCGGTGATCAGCATTTTTATTACTTACAGATGACTCATTACTAATTGATGACTTATGTGTTTTCCAGTAACGGATTACAGAGTAGTTAGAAGTTAGTAGTGAGTAGTTAGTAGTCGTTGAGTTACCACCTTCTAACTCCTGACTTCTGACTCCCGACTTCTGACTAACATAAACTAAATCACTATAAACCGCTTCGATTCGCCCTGTCATTCCATCTTGTCTGGAATCTGTTCCGAACGCTTCCGCATACTTCTCCAGCACTTTTTCATCCGCAAATAAATCATCCGAGTGAAGCAGACCGATAACATCACCAGTTGCCAGTTTAATTCCTTTGTTGATCGCATCGTAAATTCCGTCATCCGGTTCACTGATGGTAGTTAGTGAGTAGCCTGCCTGTCCGGTAGGCAGGTTAGTAGTAAGTAGTGAGTCATTCTGAGCCTGGCGAAGCATATCGACCGTGCCATCCGTCGAACCGCCATCAATAATAATGTGCTCAATATTTTTATATGTCTGGTTTCTTACACATTCTATCGCACGGAGTACTCCGGATTTGTTGTTTTTTGTTACTGTAATGATTGAGAATTTCATACTTTGGTGATCAGTGAGCTGTAAATAGTGATTAGTGATCAGTTGATTTTAAATTTTTCATCAAACCTAGAATCATTTTCTGGATGGTGGTTAATTCATTTATTAAATATTCTGAATCTTTATCGGTCAGATAATTTAAATTTCTTGAAATTATTAGTTGAGTCTCCATCTCTGAAGCACTGCCTAATGCTATCGAAAGAAACTTGCTAAATTCTTTTCTCGAAGTTCTTGCAGCTCCCTCTGCAATATTTGATGGAATTGATACAGCAGCCCTCCTGATTTGGGAAGTAATTCCAAATAATTCTTCTTTTGGAAAATCGCTTGTGATTTTATAAATCTTAGTTACGAGGTCTATCGAATTATTCCAAACCTTTAAATCTCTGTGTGTCTTCATTTCAACTACTCACTTCTTACTACTTACTATTCACTATTTACTATTTCTAACTACCACACAATTTCCTAAAACAATCGCATCCATTTCTGTGCGGAGGAAACAATCAATTGCTTCTTTAGGATGATTGACAATCGGCTCGTTTTCATTGAATGATGTATTCAGTAAAATTGGTAGTCCGGTCTTTTCTCTGAACTTATCAATCAAAGCATAATATTTTGGAGATACATCTTTGTGAACAGTTTGCAATCTTCCACTGCCGTCAACGTGAGTAACTGCAGGCAGTCCGCTTCTTTTCTCAGGCCGAATTGGAAAAACTTTTTCCATAAAATATACGTCATCCTCCTGCTCAAAATATTCATTAACATATTCACGCAATATTGAAGGGGCAAAAGGACGAAATGATTCTCTTCTTTTTATTTTTGAATTGATAAGATCTTTTGCGTCGGGTCTTCCGGGATGAACTAAGACTGACCTGT
>JALONF010000170.1 GCA_025455085.1 Ignavibacteriaceae bacterium | reverse complement strand
ATCGAAATTATGGGCTCATTTCCTTCAATAAATAATACAAAAAGTTTTTATGTAAATGATGCACGGCATCCGGTCTTGCTTAAAAAACTCGGAAGGGAAGCAGCTGTTCCTTTAAACTTTAAGCTGGATGGACAAAAAATAATAGTAATAACCGGCCCGAATGCTGGAGGCAAAACTGTTGTATTGAAGACAATTGGTTTACTTTCTTTGCTTCTTCAATCTGGTATTCATATTCCGGTTCATGCTGATTCTAATTTTCATTTATTCAAAAACATTTTAATCGACATCGGCGATGAACAATCTCTTGAAGATGATCTATCAACCTTCAGCTCGCATTTAAATAATCTTAAAAATATTCTATTAAAAGCTGATGAGAATTCACTTGTGCTGCTGGATGAAATCGGAACAGGAACTGATCCTGCTGAAGGTTCGGCACTTGCCGCTGCAATTCTTTTAAAACTGCGAGGTAAGGGAGCATTGGTTTTAGCATCAACTCATCATGGCAGCTTGAAGATTATTGCTAATGATGAAGATAAATTCATTAATGCTGCGATGGAATTCGATCACGAGCAGCTTAAGCCCACTTATAAATTTAAAATTGGAGTACCTGGTTCTAGCTATGCTTTTGAAATTGCCAGAAGAATTGGGATTAATGATGAACTAATTCAAATAGCTTCAAAATTCATGGATAGCGACAAGTACAAACTGGAAGTCTTTCTATCAGAGCTTGAAGAAAAATCTAACAAGCTGGAAGAGAAACTGAAACAGCTTGAGATTGAAAATACAAGGTTATCAGGTTTGTCTGGATTATATAAAACCAATATTGAAAGGCTGGAAAAAGAGAAAAAAGAAATACTGAAAAAAGCTAAATCAGACGCAGAGGAATTTCTTAAAGATGTAAATAAAAAAGTTGAAGGCGTCATTAAACAGATTCGCGAATCAGGTGCACAAAAAGAAGTGATTAAAGAGGCAAAGAAAATCATAGTTGAACTCAAAACTGAAACAGAAGAGCTTTATTCGCCAGAGGTTGCAAAAGAAATAAATATATCTGATTTTAGCATTGGGAGTTTTGTGTCAATAAAAAACACTACTACATCAGGCAGGATTATTCTGATTGATAAGGAGAGAAGCAAGGCGCTTATTGAGTCTGGTTCAATTAAAATGCAGGTTGATATGCAGGATTTAATCCCAGCACTTTCAAAGAGTGAGCAAATGCCGGTGACTCATCATTATAATATTAGTCAAACCATTACTAACTATCGACTTGATATAAGAGGCAGGAAACCTGAAGAATCTGATTTTGAAATTCTTAAATTTATCGATGATTCCTATATGACAGGGCAGCAACGGGTTGAGATTCTTCACGGTAAAGGTACCGGGGTTCTAAAAAAAACAGTTAAAGACATACTTGATAAGCATGAAAAGGTAAAGAATTATTATTTTGCACCAATCGAATTTGGCGGGGAGGGTATCACAATAGTCGAATTAAAGTAGGGCGGGATTGTTTAATAAAATTTTAATTGCAAACAGAGGCGAAATTGCCGTAAGAGTTATCAGGGCTTGCAATGAGCTTGGAATTAAATCTGCTGCAATCTATTCAGACGCTGACAAAACTTCACTCCACACACGAATGGCTGACGAGAGCTGCTACATCGGAAATTCCCCCGCACACGATTCATATCTTAACAAAGAAAAAATTATAAGACTAGCCAAGGATATTGGCGCCGATGCTATCCATCCCGGTTATGGTTTCTTTTCTGAAAATGCTGATTTTATTAAAGCTCTTGAGAAAAATAGAATTACTTTCATCGGTCCTTCTTCAAAATCAGTTTCGCTGATGGGCAGTAAAACAGAAGCCCGTAAGTTGATGGACAAAAATAAAGTTCCTATTGTTCCGGGTACGACAGAAGCAATTGAATCTGTAAAAGATGGATTAATAATTTCAAAAGAAATTGGATATCCTGTTTTACTTAAGGCAGCAGCAGGCGGCGGCGGAAAAGGAATGAGAAAGATTTCTTCGAGCGATGAATTTGAATCTGCATTTGAAGCCACAAAGAGGGAAGCATTAAAATCTTTTGCTAATGATGATATCTACATTGAAAAATATGTTGAAAACCCACGCCATATTGAAGTTCAGATCTTTGGTGACAAACATGGAAATTACGTTCATCTTTTTGAGAGAGAGTGTTCGATTCAGCGACGGCATCAGAAAATAATCGAGGAAGCTCCATCATCTTTTGTTGATGAATTAACTCGTAAAAAAATAACTTCAGCTGCAGTCGCAGCCGCAAAAGCCTGCGGATATTACAATGCAGGAACTGTTGAATTTTTGATGGATTCAAAAAAGAATTTTTATTTCCTCGAGATGAATACAAGATTACAGGTTGAACATCCTGTAACTGAATTAATAACGGGACTTGATTTAGTTAAGGAACAGATTTCAGTTGCGGCTGGAAATAATCTTTCATTCAAGCAAAGTGATTTAAAAATAAATGGTCATGCCATCGAGTGTAGAATTTATGCTGAAGATCCTTCCAATAATTTTTTACCGTCAACAGGAACTCTTATCCGTTATATCCCTCCATCCGGACCGGGAGTTCGTGTTGATTCAGGATTTGATAGTGGTTCGCAAATTACAGTTCATTATGATCCATTGATTTCAAAGCTTGTCAGTTGGTCTGATACCCGTGAATCTGCCATTAGTAGAATGTTGAGAGCTCTATCTGAATATGTGATCGGTGGATTGATCACGAACGTTTCATTTCTGAAAATCATTATCGATCATCCTTCCTTCAGGAAAGGGGAGTTCGATATTAACTTCCTCAACGATGAGTTTATGCAAAATCTTATGAGTCAAGCTGACATAAAATATATTAAGGAAATTGAAAGAGTCTCAGCTATATTTGCAGCGATATTAAAATCGAAATCATCAATTAATAAACTGCATGCCGGGCAAACAGATTCGCTTAATCATTGGCAGGAACAGATGTATGAATGATTTTGTGGTGAGTGTCGACAACTCAAAGATAAATATAAAAGTTCTCAATGAAAATGAGTTAACAGTAGATGATGAAAAGTTCATTTATGAACTTTTTCCTGTATGTGATCATTCGTTCATTTTGAAGTTGAATAACAAAGTATATGAGCTCACATCAGAAAGATTAAATAGTGATCTTTTTAAAGTATTGGTTCAAGGTTATCAATCTGAAGTAATTGTAAGAACCGCATTACAGGAAAAAGCTTTTAAATTGCTGGAAAGTTCAGCAGGCTTTCATCACCATCATATGAACGTAAAAGCTCCTATGCCGGGGCTAATTTTGAAGATTAAAAAAAATGTGGGAGAACAAGTTGAACAGGGTGAATCAGTAATTATTTTAGAAGCAATGAAAATGGAAAATGATTTGAAAGCACCCGCATCAGGAATCATTGAAGAAGTTTTTGTTAAAGAGGGTTCAGCAGTAGAAAAAGGATTCAATCTTTTTACTATTGGATAAATATTTTCATAACTAACATAATCTATTAACTCAATTAGGAGGGATTCATTTGAAAAAGCATGTTTACATCATCCTGATGATACTGGGAGTATTTCCAGGAATCATACTGGCTGGCGGATTTCAGCTAAATGAACATGGGGCAAAACCTATGGGGCTTGGAGGTGCATTCACAGCGATTGTTAATGATGCTTCGGCTGTTTACTGGAACGGTGCCGGATTAAGCTATCTGGAAGGAACTAATTTGCTTCTGGGAACAGCTATCATCGGACCCAGCACTTCGTTTAGAGGTGTTTCTCCCGCTATTGATAAATCTACTATGATAAGTCAGACTTTTGTGCCTCCCCATTTTTTTGCTTCTCATAAAATTTCCAATGCCTTCTCGTTTGGCCTTGGAGTCTCTGTTCCATTTGGATTGGGAACAAAATGGCGTGAAGACTGGATGGGAAGATACTTAGCAGTTGAAACTGAGCTGCAAACAATTTCATTTCCACTAGTAATTTCGTGGGCTATTATGGATAATCTATCAATCAGCATTGGCGGCTCATATAGCTTTGCCGAGGTTATTATCGCCCAAGCAAATTCTCAATCTCCCTTTGAAGGTGATGCTTTTATTCATCTCGAAGGCGATGATAAATCAGCTTTTGGTTACAATGCAGGGATTATGTGGAAACCTGCAGAAGGCTTATCAATAGGTGCATCCTTCAGGAGTGAAGTCGATTACGGATTTGAAGGAACGGCAACAGCTACAGGAGCTGAGCAGCTTGCAGCTTTACTACCTACTGGAAATATATCTGCAGAACTCACAACACCAATGAACATACAGGGAGGAATAGGATATAGGGTTATCGAGCAGCTCCAATTATCAGCAGATTTTCAATGGGTCGGCTGGTCAAGTTATGATGTGTTAGCTGTCGATTTTGAAGATGCTGCATACGATGATATATCGCGTCCAAGAGATTACGAAGACACTTATGCAATCAGGTTTGGTGCTGAATACTTTCTAGACAAACAGTTAGCTTTTCTTGGTGGAATTTATTTTGATAAGATGCCGGTTCAACCGGAATATTTAAGTCCATCTCTACCAGATGCTGACAGGTTAGGCCTTAGCTTTGGTGTAGATGCAAAGGTATCTGAAAATTTCGGTGTCAGTGCTTCGTACCTGTTTATAAGATCATCTGAACTGACAGTGACAGACTCGCGAGAAATTTATACACCCTACGAAGAGGGCAATGAGGAATCGGCTTCCAAGTTTAACGGAACATATAATTCTTCAGCTAGCTTGCTTTCATTTAGTTTAACTTACAACTTTTAATAGAAGGAGGAAAAAAATGAAAAAAATAATTATATCCTTAAGTCTTCTTTCTATTATTGCATTAGCTGTAATCGGATGTGAAGATTATAATGAATTAACGGCGCCGGTTATGAATCTCGGTTCCGCTGATTTCACAAGATTTGTTTCAATCGGTAATAGTCTTACAATGGGTGAACAGTCATCGTCTGTTTTTGAATCTGCTCAGATGTATTCCTTTGGAAATCTAATTGCTAAGCAGGTTGGAACAACTTATGCTCAAGCTACTTTCAGTGATCCTGGAACTGGCGGTAGATTAGAAATTGCTTCACTTAGTCCATTTAGCACTTATGTTAATCCGGAACAGGGCACTCCAACTAACTTAACATATCCTGCACCTTATAATAATCTTGGAATCAAAGGTGCGTTTTTATATGATGTTCTAAATGCAAGAAGCGCTAACACTTGCTATACAGCTAATTTCGGCTCTCCTAATCCGCTCTTTAATGCCGTGCTGAGAGGGCTAGGAACACAGCTAGAACTAACAATCGCTCAACAGCCTACATTCATTACATTGTGGATAGGTAATAATGATATACTTGCTTTTGCGACAAGGGGAGGATTATTTCCACCAACTGATCCTGCTGTATTTCAAACTCAATATACGCAAATATTAACAGCATTAAATTCAACCGGAGCTAAGATTGTTCTAGGAAGCATCCCCAACGCATTAGTATTTCCTTATTTCAATACTGTTGGTCCCGGAGTTGGGCAAGCGATCCAGAACATTCCGGGAGCGGTAGGTTTAGTATATCAAACTACTGGTGCCCCTGGTGTTTCTGTTGCAACGCCAACTGATTTAATAAATAAAAATGTTTTTATTACGTTAAGCGGTTCATCAGCAGCAGGGTTATTGGGCAACACAACGGGCAAATATTATACTGATAATAATATTCCTGTTCCTTCCGGTGTTGATATCACGAAACCGTTTGGATTAACTCCAGAAAATCCATTCCCGAATAATCTGGTACTGGATCCAACTGAAATAGCTGCGTATACAGCACTGAGAGATGGTTACAATCAAATCATATCAGGTTTAGCTGCA
>JALONF010000169.1 GCA_025455085.1 Ignavibacteriaceae bacterium | reverse complement strand
CTTACGAATGAAAATAAAAAAATTACTGTTTTTGTGAATCACTGGCCATCAAGAAGCGGAGGACAGACAGAATCTGAACCAAAAAGAATTGCTGCTGCATGCACTCTTCGCAGTGCCGTTGACAGAATATTTCAGAGAGATTCAAATGCAAATATTTTTATAATTGGTGATTTTAATGATGATCCTGTGAATGTTTCGGTTATGGAAACACTCAAAGCTCATCCAATTATATGCGATTCGTTAACCTCAGAATATGAATTCAGTTCAGGTAGTGAATTATATAATCTCTCTTATGAAAGCTATGAAAAAGGCGAGGGTAGTTTTAAATACAAAGATGACTGGAATATGCTTGACCAGATTATCGTTTCCGGATCAATTATAGTTGGAGACGATCTTAATTATATATGCAATTCTTTTGAAGTCTTTAAGCCAGAATTAATAATCACAAGATCCGGTCAATATGAAGGCACGCCTTTCCCAACGTACGGCGGAAGAAGATATCTTGGCGGATACAGTGATCATTTCCCGGTTGTCTCAAAATTTAAATTTTTAAGGAATGCAGATTGAAAAAGGAATTATTAATTTTTGGTTCAAGTGGTGCACTCGGGGAGGGAGTAACAAAAGTATTAATTGAAAAAAACTATGATAGAATATATCTCTTCGATTTTAAGCATAAAAATATGGCTCAAACAAATGTTAAACAGATAACTGTAGAAGATTTATCAGTCGAAGAAAATGTTAAAAAAGCATTTAATGAAATAGAGCCATCCAAAGAAAAAATCTTTTTCCTGTTTAGTACTATAGGTGGTTTTACAGGCGGTAAAAAAATCTGGGAAACTGAAACCGGTGATTTTGATAGAATGATAAATATGAATTTGAAAATAAGCTTTCTCATAGCTAAATATTTTTCACTGCTAGTTAAAAAATCTCACTCCGGTTCAATCTGTCTGACATCGGCTTATACAGGTTTGGTTCCAGAGTCAGGTAAGGCAGTGTATGGAACTTCAAAAGCAGCATTGATTTACTTGATAAAAACTCTTGCCGAAGAAGGAAAAGATATTAATTTATCAGCAAATGCGATAGCCCCATTCATAATAGATACGCCTGCAAACAGGGAGTGGATGAAAGATGCTGACTTTAGCGAATGGATTAAGCCATCCGAGATCGGTGATTTCGTCGAATCAATATTTCAAAACTATAATTTATTAACCGGAAACATATATCAGCTTAAATACCGGTTTGATAAAGACTAAAAAAATACCATTTTAGATGAACTAATTTGTTGATTTTCAATGCCGAAATCATTATTGTAGTCATACGCTTAATTAAAAATTATTTGGAAAAATAACCTTTCCTTGATAACAAACATTAAACTTTCAGGAGGAAACTCTATATGGACTTCACAGGTGTCATAGCAATATTTTTCAACACCATTGCACAAGCAACAAATGATAGTGGTGTTTTAAACTGGTTGAGCACAAAATATGAAGCAGGTGGATTTTTTATGCACCCAATTTTAGGCTGCCTCATTGTTGGGCTAGCTTTTTGTTTTGAAAGATTATGGACTTTGTCCCGCTCAACAACCAATACTAAAAAATTCATCCTTCAAGTTAAAAGGGCACTAGATGATGGTGGAATTGAACAAGCAAAAGAAGTATGCGCAAATACGAGAGGTCCGGTTGCCTCAGTTTTTCATGCAGGTTTACTAAGAGCTGATGAAGGACTTGATGCTTCTGAAAAAGCAATTATTGCTTATGGTGGAATTGAAATGGGTTTCCTAGAAAGAGGATTAATCTGGATATCTTTATTTATTTCTTTGGCACCTATGCTTGGATTTACCGGTACAGTTCAAGGTATGATAGCTGCATTTGATGCTATTAAAGAGGCAGCTCAAATTTCTCCTGCCATTGTTGCTGACGGTATTGCAGTTGCGTTGTTAACCACTTTGTTTGGTCTGGTTGTGGCGATGCTGCTCCAGGTATTTTACAACTATCTTGTATCAAGAATTGACAGATTAGTTGGAGATATGGAAGAAGCTTCAATTGAATTGATTGATGCATTGTATGAATTAAAAACCAGAAAATAAAACTAGAATTTTTAGATATTAACTCTAGATTAATAAAATGATAAAAAAGAAAAAACTCCCCGAAGCAACAATACCGACATCATCGATGGCTGATATTGCATTTCTGCTTCTTATCTTCTTTCTCGTTGCAACGGTTATTGATGTGGATTCTGGAATAGGTATGACATTACCTGAATTTATTGAAGACGTGGAAACTGTTGAGGTACCAAAAGACAGAATGGCTGCATTACTTATCAACGAAACCGGTGATGTTCTTCTTGATGGTCAGCCCATTTCACTATTTCAGATTACGGCTACATTAAAACCTAGAATTCAATCTAAGATCGATTTACCAAAGAATAAAAAGCTTATTGTCTCACTTAAAACTGACAGGCGAACAGTCTATAATGCATATATTCAAGCATTAGATCAGGTTAAAGAAGCCTTTTTTGAAGTTCGCGATGAATATGCAAATTCAAAGTTTGGCCAGAAGTTTAATGATTTGGATGAAACCGCTCAGAATGAAGTAAAAGAAGCTGTTCCAATTATTATTTCAATAGCAGAACCAGAAAAAATAAAATAGAGGACTGGTAAATGAAATTCGAAAAGAAAAGAGCAAGCACCAAGCAAGAGATACCAACAGCATCAATGCCGGATATTATCTTCATGCTACTATTGTTCTTTATGGTAACTACTACGCTGAGAGAAGTTGAAGTATTCGTCAATTACTCCTTGCCCGAAGCTAAAGCAATAGAAAAAATTGAAAATAGAAGATTGATCTCGTATATATGGGTAGGGCAGGATGGAAGGATACAAATCAACGACAGTTTAGTAAAAATGGAAGAAATACAGAGCATTATGTATACCAAAAGACAAGCATTGCCTAATGTAATTGTATCTCTGCGAATAGATAAGAATACTGATATGGGTTATGTAACTGATATTCAACAGGAGCTTAGAAAAGCTTTCTGTCTTAGGATTAACTATTCGGCGAATGTAAAAATATAAACCACATTTATTTTGTGTAACTAAGCAGGCTGTTTTTTAATAATCGCCTGCTTTTTTATTATAGAGGGTATAATGAATTTAACAGAAAAAATTAATAGCGACTTAAAAGAAGCAATGAAATCAAATGATACCGTAAGACTTCAGACTATAAGATCTATCAGAGCTCTTATATTAGAATTTGAAAAAAGCGGCACAGGCAAAAAGCTTGATTCAGACGAAGAAATAAAATTGCTTACCTCTGCTGCAAAGAAACGCAAAGAGGCCATGGAAGAATATGTAAAAGCTGGAAGAAATGATCTCGCTTCATTAGAAGAAACAGAATTGAAAATAATCATGACCTATCTTCCGAAGCAATTATCTATGGATGAGATTATATCAAAAGTAAAACAGCTTGCGGAACAGATTGGCGCGCAAAATAAAGCTGATTTTCCTAAGCTTATGCCATTGGCTGTTAAAGAACTGAAGGGATCTGCAGATGGAAAGTCTATCAAAGAAGCAGTTGAAAAAGTTCTGGGTGTAAATTGATTCTGCTCGATGTATTAATCATTGCTGGTGTAATTATTGGTTTTATACTAGGTTTCAAAGATGGTTTTATTCGTAAGCTTATTGGGATTATTGGTTTTGTACTTGCGGTTGTGGCTGCTGTTTTTTTTGCCGGAAAACTTGGATTACTGATTGAAAGCATCTTCCGGATTGAATATTATCTTGCAGAATTAATTGGTGGTCTCATAATTTTCTTTTCGATTATTACAGTCTTTGTATTCTTAAAAAGGGTTGTTCATCCGTTCGACAAAGTGAACAACCTGATCAATCAGCTTGTTGGCGGAGTTGTTGGCTCTATTCAAATCCTCTACTTCTTAAGTGCGATTTTTATTATTGTTAATATTTTTGATTTGCCTGATAAGAATACCAGGAAGCAATCAATTTTTTATGAATATACTCATGCAGTGATTCCTTTAACCATTCAGTATTTAAGTTATTATACACCTCAACCCCGGAAACTGATTGAGGATTACATCAATGAAAAAGATACTCTTCAATGATTGATAGCTCTGTCTTCGAGAAACTTGAATTTCAAAAAGTCCTTAGAAATGTTGCCAATTACGCTGTAACTGAAAACGGGAAGAAGCACGTTTTAGAGTTATCTCCTTTGTTTGATTTAAAAAAAGTAATTACTGAAGGTGAAACTGTTAGTGAAGCAAAAGAAATTTTAATCAGAAACATCCCGCCGCAGATCGATTACATCCCTGATTTGTTTGAGTCAATATCGCAGAGCAGAATCGAAGGTGCTTCCCTCAGTTCAAAAAATATTCTGGACATATTGAAGCTTGCAAAAATATCCCGTTCATTGCATCTGTTTATCAAGAATAATACTGAGACTGCTCCTACTTTATCTGAATATCAAAATTCTTTAATGAATGAAAAAGTATTTGAACATCATATTGAAAAAGTCATTGAGGAATCGGGAGAGATAAAGGAAAAAGCAAGCCAGAAATTGTTTGAGATAAGAAAGCAAATAAGAGAGAAGCAATCTTTCCTTATCAAATCAATTAACAGCATTATGAAATCTCTCGACGCAGATGGAATTGTAAGAGAAGAATACTTAACTCTGCGAGATGGCAGGATGGTAATTCCGGTTAAAGTCGAACATAAAAGACATCTCCGAGGGTTCATTCATTCTGAATCTGCAACCGGTCAGACAGTATATATCGAGCCTGAACAAACTCTTGAGCTGAATAATGAAATTGTAACCCTTGGCTTTGCTGAAAAAAGGGAAATTGAAAGATTATTAAAGGAGCTGACAATCCTGATTGGTAGAGAGAGTGAGAAATTAAGGGAATCATTGAGAGCCATTGCCTATATTGATTCATTATTTGCACGCGCCAAATACTCGATCGAAATTATGGGCTCATTTCCTTCAATAAATAATACAAAAAGTTTTTATGTAAATGATGCACGGCATCCGGTCTTGCTTAAAAAACTCGGAAGGGAA
>JALONF010000168.1 GCA_025455085.1 Ignavibacteriaceae bacterium | reverse complement strand
GAAAATCCTTCGTTAACTGCTCTACTCATAAATTTCTGATCGAGTTCAACTAATTTCATTTTTTCTTTTATAAGAGTAAGAAACTCCATTGTATCAAGTTCTTCCTCGCCACGATACTTGCGTATTTCATTCAAAGCAGTCTTTAAAAGATTTGTATTTGAAACACCAGGAATTTCTACGGGATATTGGAATGCGAGAAACACACCTTCCCGTGCTCTGTCTTCAGGAGCGAGTTCCAAAAGATTTTTTCCATTATAGTTAATTTGACCTTCAGTTACTTCGTAACCCTCTCTTCCTGCAAGCACCTGAGCAAGTGTACTTTTCCCGGATCCGTTAGGTCCCATAATTGCGTGAACTTCACCGGCATTAATTTTCAAATCAATTCCTTTCAGAATTTCGTTTCCTTCAATACCTGCGTGTAAATTTCTTATTTCTAACATTGTTTTAATATCCTATTTATTTTCAAGTTATAGTATGTGTCACACTGAGCTTATCGAAGTGTGACGGTCATCCTTCGACAAGCTCAGGATGACAATTGAGAATTATCCAACACTTCCTTCAAGACTAACACTTAATAATTTTTGTGCTTCAACAGCAAACTCCATCGGGAGTTCTGCAAAAACCTCTTTGCAATATCCGTTAACTATTAAACCAATTGCTTCTTCGGTTGCAATTCCTCTTTGATTTAAGTAGAAGATTTGATCTTCGCCAATTTTTGATGTAGTTGCTTCGTGCTCAACTTTAGCTCCCGGATTATTTATTTCAAGATAGGGGAAAGTATGAGCGCCGCATTTATCTCCAAGTAAAAGAGAATCACACTGAGAAAAGTTGCGAGCATTTTCAGCTTTCTTTGCAATCTTAACTAATCCGCGATAACTATTTTGACTTCTTCCCGCAGAAATACCTTTTGAAATAATTGTGCTTCTTGTGTTTTTACCGAGATGAATCATTTTTGTACCAGTATCTGCCTGCTGAAGATTGTTCGTTAAAGCAACGGAGTAGAATTCACCAATAGAATTGTCACCCTGCAAAATACAACTTGGATATTTCCAGGTAATTGCTGAACCGGTTTCAACCTGTGTCCAGGAAATTTTTGAGTTGATTCCTCTGCAGGCACCACGCTTAGTAACAAAATTGTAAATGCCGCCTTTACCCTCTTTATCACCGGGATACCAATTCTGGACTGTGGAATATTTTATCTGTGCATTATCGAGAGCAATCAATTCAACTACTGCAGCGTGCAATTGATTTTCATCTCTGATTGGTGCTGTGCATCCTTCAAGATAGCTTACGTAAGAACCTTCGTCGGCAACAATTAAAGTTCTTTCAAATTGTCCGGTGTTTGCAGCATTGATTCTGAAGTAAGTCGAAAGTTCCATTGGACAACGTACACCTTTTGGTATGTAAGCAAAGGACCCGTCACTGAATACAGCGGAGTTCAATGCGGCATAAAAATTATCAGTATAAGGAACAACGCTTCCAAGATATTTTTTTACAAGTTCAGGATGATTTTGAACAGCATCTGAAAAAGAGCAGAAAATAATCCCCATTTCATTCAGCTTATCTTTAAAAGTTGTCGCCACTGATACACTATCAAATACCGCATCAACTGCAACACCTGTTAATCGCTTTTGTTCATCAAGGGATATTCCAAGCTTCTTATAAACTTCAAGTAATTCCGGATCCACTTCATCTAAACTTTTTAATGTTGGCTTCTTTTTAGGTGCTGAGTAATAAGATAAATCCTGGTAATCAACAGGAGAGTATTTTACATTTGCCCAATGAGGTTCCTTCATCGTTAACCAGTGTTTGTAAGCTTTCAATCTCCACTCGAGCATAAATTCAGGTTCATTTTTCTTAGTTGAAAGCTGACGAATAATATCTTCGCTTAATCCTTTGGGTAAAGAATCAGTTTCGATATCGGTTACAAATCCGTACTTATATTCTTTATTTGCTAATTCTTCAATTTTAGATACTTCAGTTGAGCTCATCTGATTTCCTTATTATTTCTTGTATCTTCAAACAATTCATTTTCATTTCGAGTTCAAACTTACATTATCTATACAAATAAGTCAAGATTAACGATTTGTATTTAGGTTCAATGTGACTTAGTTCCGGAATTTTGAAAGATTATTATAAAATTGTATTTCATTATGGATTAAATTAACTTTGAAATGAAATTAAATGTCGAAAATTCAACGATTTCAAACTGTCAAATTTATCTCAGAAAAGACATATTAAGTGGAAGAAAAGGAAGCCAAACAGGACCCTCAAAAGCAGCAATCTGTCGGATATAAACGCTACTACAACCGAAGAAAACGGTACCATCATAAACCAAATCAAACATCAGCATCTGAAAGAGTAAGATCTTCATTCAAAAAAATTTCAATAATAATTCCTCTTTATAATGAAGAAGAGTCTGTAACTCCTCTAAGCCATGAATTAAGAAAAGCATTAAGCAGGTTGAATACAAATTATGAAGTTATTCTGATTGATGACGGCAGCACTGATAATTCACTTCAAAAACTCAAAGAAATAACCAAAACAGATAACCGATTCAGATACCTAAGTTTCAGGAAGAATTATGGAAAATCAGCAGCACTGCACGTTGGATTTAAAGCCGCAACCGGTGATGCTGTCGTAACGATGGATTCGGATCTGCAAGATGATCCGCAGGAAATTAGTAATCTTCTAAAAAAATTAGAAGAAGGATATGATCTGTGTTCAGGATGGAAGAAAAAAAGACAGGATCCATTTATAAAAAAAATATCCTCAAAATTTTTCAACTTTGTAACGAGAGTTATTAGTGGTATAAAAATTCACGATTTCAATTGCGGCTTGAAAGCTTATAAAAAGGAAGTTGTTGAGAATGTAAAAGTTTACGGCGAATTGCATCGTTATATTCCCGTTCTGGCCAAGTGGCAGGGTTATTCGATAACAGAAGTACCTGTAATGCATCATCCACGGAGATACGGCAAAACGAAATTTGGCATCTCTCGTTTCTTTAAAGGATTTATTGATCTTATCACAGTAATTTTTGTCACTCGCTACATTAAACGTCCAATGCATTTCTTCGGATTTCTTGGTGCAGTCGCATTCTTAATTGGTTTTATAATTCTTGGTTATTTAAGCATTCTCTGGATTCAAGGACATTCGTTGAGCAACCGTCCCATGATTTTCCTCGGCATGCTATTGATTATAGTTGGTGTTCAGTTGTTTGCTGTTGGTTTACTCGGTGAGGTAATCGTTCATAACTCAATGGATGATAGGGAATACGTGATCAAAGATAAAAGTTAAGTGGGAAGATGTTTGGTGGTAGATGTGTGATGGATAAAAGCAATATTAAAATTAAGTATTCTGCAAAATGTTATTTTGAAACCTTTCCATACAATTTATTAATCTAAGAGCAATCATTTTAGTGAATGATCTATTATAACATCATCCATCTCCCAATTACCATCTTCCATCTTTGAAATGTACTACGATCCAATAAAAAATGTTTTTGCTAATACTATCCGAAAGTTTCCTTTCCTAAGAATCTTTTTTTACAAAACACTTGATTTGATGTTCCTTCGTTCCTGGTATGTTAGAAGAGAATTAAAAGAGCTTAGAAATAAATTCGGAAATTCGAAAATTGAAATTTACGATGCTGGTTCAGGTTTTGGGCAATACACTTACTTCATGTCAACGAAACTCAAACCGTGCAATGTTTTTTCTGTTGATGTTAAGCAAAACTGGATTGATGATTGTAAGGATTTTTTCACTCGAAAAGAAATAAAGAATGTTTCTTTTAAAGTAGAAGACTTAACTTCTATAAGTCATCAGAATAAATTTGATTTAATTGTTTGCGTCGATGTGATGGAACATATTCAGGAAGATGCTATAGTTTTTCAAAATTTTTATAACGCTTTGAAAAAAGGTGGATATCTCCTAATTAATTCACCCTCAATTTACGGCGGAAGTGATGTCCACCGGGACGATGAAGAAAGTTTTATTGGGGAACATGCAAGAGACGGCTATTCTAAAGAAGATATTGAAGCCAAACTTCATCCGATTGGATTTTCCACTTATAAAAGCAGATACACTTACGGATTTTGGGGAGACAAAGCCTGGCGGCTCGGCATAAAGTACCCGATGCTTCTATTGAACATCTCCAAACTATTTCTTCTGATTTTACCTTTATATTATCTATTAACATTTCCATTTACTTTGATAATGATGAGACTTGATTTTACAAGTGAAAGTCAAACCGGTTCAGGAATAAATTTTATCGCAAAAAAAGAATAAAAATTTTCGGAATAACATGTCAACAAAAAAAACTACCAAATCAATAAAAACATCCAAAGAAGAAAAGCCTACATTTTTTTCATCATTCAGCTTAAGCAAATACATTCCTGAGAAATATCATATTCCAATATTTGTGCTGGTTATTCTTGCTCTCTTTCTTTTTTTCTTTTCTCCGCTTTATTTCGGTGGGAAGACTTTTCAATCCGGCGATATTATAACAAGTAATAGTTCCAAGACTTACGTTGAAAATCATACTGGCGAATATACTTTGTGGAATCCATACGTATTTGGTGGAATGCCAGCTTATGCTCTTGCTGTGGGTTACAAATGGTTCAATTTAATTTATGTGACTGTTAATAGTGTTAGAGATATTTTTAGCAGCCCGTTCGTTGTTAATTATGCTATGTGGACTTTTTATCTGCTTGCACTCGCCTACACAATGTTTACATTTTTTTATTTGCAGACAAAGAATAAGCTGATAAGCCTATTGGTTGCACTTGCTGCTTCATTCAGCACAGGATTAATTGTTTTTCTATTTATTGGACACGTTACAAAGCTTACGTCTTTATGGGTTTTCCCTGTTCTTTTCCTGTTGTTATTTAATTTCCAAAAGAAAATAAAACTTTTAGAAGTCCTCGTGCTTATTTTCTTCATGGATGTTCTCTTTCTAGGTTGGCACGTTCAGATTATCTTCTAACGGAGAGTATTCTCGAGAAAGAAACTGGTCCGACAAAACAATCCGAATCAGATTTTTATCAGTACGCAACAAACTGGTCGTTCTCTCCGGGAGAAGTTTTAACTTTTATTGTTCCTTCATTTTACGGATTTGGAAAATCAACTTACCAGGGTCCTCTGTCGCAAAATCAGCCGGTTGAAGTAAATACTTACTTTGGTCAAATGCCTTTTGTTGATGTTGCAATGTATATGGGTGTAATAATTTTCTTTCTCGCTGTATTTTCAATGATAATAAATTGGAAGAATCCTTTGGTAAGATTTTTTACCATTCTCTCAGTGATTGCTTTACTGATTTCTTTTGGAAGCACTTTCCCACTTGTTTATGATTTGATGTTTAATTACTTCCCGTTCTTTAACAAGTTCAGAGTACCTTC
>JALONF010000443.1 GCA_025455085.1 Ignavibacteriaceae bacterium | reverse complement strand
GCCGATCACTCAATTTTATAGAGTTAGTGTTGACAACTTCGAACCGTTTTATCGTGTGATGGGAGGAACTCAGGACAATAACAGTATGATAGTTCCATCACAAACAATTAACGAAGAAGGAATTGTTAATGCTGATTTTATTCCACTTGTCGGCGGTGATGGATACGAAGCAGTTACCGATCCTGATAATCCAAATATAATTTATTGTCAGTGGCAGTACGGCGGACTAACAAGACACGATTTGCAATCCGGGGAGACAGTCAGCATAAAACCGAGAATTTATGCTGCGGCAAATAAAGTTTTCAAAAGTGATGACAAAGGAAATACATGGGAAGTAATCAGTCCTGATTTAACAAGACAAGTTGATAGAAATAAACTTTCTATTATGGATAGAGTCTGGAGTGTTGATGCGGTCGCAAAGAATGCTTCAACTTCTTTTTACGGAAATATAGTTTCATTGACAGAGTCACCTTTAGTCGAGGGATTAATTTATGTTGGAACTGACGACGGACTGATTCAGGTTACCGAAGATGGCGGAAAGAATTGGAAAAAGATTGAATCATTCCCGGGCATTCCTGAGATGACTTATGTTAGCTGTTTGTATGCTTCGCGGTTTGATGCAAATACAGTCTATGCAACATTCGATAATCACAAAAGAGCAGACTTCAAACCGTATGTTCTTGTAAGCAAAAACAGAGGCAGCAGTTGGGAATCAATATCCGGAGATTTGAAAGAACCATTTGTAGTTTATGCAATTACACAAGACCATATCAAACCGGATCTTCTTTTTATTGGAACTGAGTACGGAGTTTTCTTTACTCTTAACGGAGGAAAGAAATGGATTCAGCTAAAAGGAAATTTACCGACACAGGCAGTAAGAGATCTCGATATACAGAAAAGAGAAAATGATCTTGCACTTGCAACATTCGGCCGAGGTTTTTATATACTTGACAACTACTCGCCGTTGCGAGATTTAGATGAACAGACACTTGAACAGGAAAACTACAAGCTCTTCCCTGTTAAAGATGCACTTATGTTTGTTAAGAGAAGCGCAACATTCAGTTCGCTGGGTTCATCATTTTTCAAAGCAGATAATCCTGCTTTCGGCGCAACGTTTACATACTATATAAAAGAAGCACCAAAGACTAAAAAAGAGACAAGACAGGAAAAAGAGAAAGAACTTATAAAAGATAATAAGCCTGTGGACTATCCTGCATGGGATGATCTTCGATCAGAAGACAGAGAAGAAAAATCATACCTGCTTTTTGTTGTTTCAGATGAACAGGGAAATGTCGTACGCAAACTGAAAGATGGAATTAAGCAAGGAATGAACAGAATAACGTGGGATTTAAGATATGCTGATACAAATCCCGTAAAATCAGTAACAGATAAAAACGAAAGCGGAACACCTGTTATGCCAGGTAAATATTCTGTAGAAATGTTTATGAGCATTGACGGAGACCTGACAAAGTTAGCTGGACCTCAGACATTCGAAGCAAAAGTTCTAAACAACACAACTCTGCCGGCGGAAGACCGTGCAGCAAAGTTGGCGAATTAAATCGCGCTGTTGAAGGTACGCTGAATTCTGCCAACGATCTTAAAGCAAAAACTGATGTTCTTATTTATGCAATAAAGAGAACACCTAAAGCTCCAAATACTTTAATGGATGATGCACTAAGAATTAAAAAAGAAACCGATGACATACTCCAGCATCTTTTTCAGGACAAAACATTAGCTACACGGAATGAGCCCACTTACCCAACAGTTTACGATAGATTGAACGAGCTTGCATATGGTATATGGCAGACAACAAGTGCACCAACGACAACTCAGCAGAATGTTTATAAAGTTGCGACTGAAGAATTTGAGCCTCTGCTTAAAGTTGCGACTGAAGAATTTGAGCCTCTGCTTGCACAATTGAAAAGCTTGCTCGAAGTTGATTTGAAAAATCTTGAATATGAAATGGAAAAATACGGTGCACCGTGGACACCGGGAAGAGTTCCGGGCTGGAATAAGGAGTAGACAACTTTTATTTGTAGCACAGATTATTAATCTGTGCTACACTTTAATTAATAAATTAATTCAACCCACGATTCTTTAATAATGCATCAACAGTTGGTTTTCTTCCTTTGAACTTAACATAAAGTTCCATCGGATCTTCGCTGCCGCCCTTTGCAAGTATATAATTCCTGAATGATTCAGCATTAGCTTTATCAAATAAACTAGTTTCCATAAATGATTCGAATGCATCTGAATCAAGAACAGCAGACCATAAATAACTGTAATACCCGGATTCATATCCCCAGGTGGCTATGTGAATAAAATTAGTACTTAAGTAACGTGGCCAGATTTGCGGGATCAATCCCATTTTTTCAATTGATGCTTTATCAAACTGTGCTACATCTCTTTCGGCAGTATCTGTAATGACATGCCAATCCATATCAAGCAATGAGGCAGCAATGTATTCCAACGTTTCAAAACCCTGATTGAAATACCTGGAGTTATTAATCTTATCAATAAGCTCCTGCGGAATTATTTCACCGATTGCATAATGCTTCGCATACATTTTCAAAACTTCAGGCTGCAAAGCCCAGTTTTCCATTATTTGTGATGGCAGTTCTACAAAATCAGATGGAACAGAAGCTGCACTTGGATAAGTTACGTTCTGAAATAATACGTGAAGTGCATGCCCGAATTCGTGGAATAATGTTCTCACCTCATCCAAACTTATTAACGCCGGTTTATCTGATGTTGGTTTTGAGAAGTTGCCAACGTTAGTTACCAGCGGAGTGATATAATTTCCATCCATATTACTTTGACCTCTGAAATCACCACACCACGCGCCGTTTGTTTTTCCTGCACGCGGTGTTCTTTCTACAAACTGTAATCCCCAAAGATTTGTCGCAACTGCGAACGCGCCGTCAATCACATTTTCAAGTTTGAAGTAAGGACGCAGCATTTCTTCATCGAGAGCATACTTTTCTTTTTTAACTTTTTCTGCATAATACCACCAGTCCCACGGTTCTAAATTGAAATTTCCTCCTTCAGCATCAATTATTTTTTGCATTTCCACGACTTCAGATTTTGCTTTTTCCGATGTGGGCTTCCAGATGTCATTTAAAAAAGAATAAACATTGTCAGGAGTCTTCGCCATTTTCTTTTGAAGAACAAATTCAGAATAGGTTTTGTATCCTAACAGGTTAGCTTTTTCAACTCTCAGTACCATAATTCTTGAAAGTGTTTTCTTGTTATCCAGCTCGTCATTGTTATTACCGCGATTCATATAAGCTTTGTACATTTTTTCTCTCAAATCCCTTTTCTCTGAGAATTGCAAGAACGGAATTAAGGTTGGTTTATCAATTGTAAAAAGCCAC
>JALONF010000167.1 GCA_025455085.1 Ignavibacteriaceae bacterium | reverse complement strand
GATGCACATTCTTCTGCGCCGGCACCAATATCATCAATGCTTTCGGGAGTGCTGATTAAAGCTCTCGGCATTTATGTTATGATAAGGATTTTCTATAACGTGTTCAGCGCTCCGGAAATTTTCACAAAAATATTTCTTGTGCTCGGAACAATATCAATTATCATCGGAGTGTTTCTTGCAATTGGTCAGTGGGATATGAAACGTCTTCTGGCATATCACAGCATCAGTCAGATAGGATATATTTTACTCGGAATGGGTATTGCAACGCCGCTTGGAATTCTTGGCGCAGTATTTCATCTATTCAATCACGCTATATTCAAATCACTTTTATTCTACAATGCTGGTTCTGTTGAGATGGCGCTTGGAACGCGTGATTTAAGGAAGATGGGAAATCTGATGAAGATTCTTCCAACAACATCACAAACTTCTCTGATTGCCTCGCTTTCGATTTCCGGAATACCACCGTTCAACGGATTCTTCAGCAAGTTAATCATAATAATTGCTGCATTACAAGCTGGTCTGCCATGGTATGCGGTCTTTGCAATAGTTGGCAGCCTGCTTACACTTGCTTCGTTTATGAAAGTTCAGAGATATGGATTTAAAGGAGAAAATGTTGTTGAAGCAGTAACTAACAAAATTGGATGGCGAATGAACTCTGCAATGATAACTCTCGCAATCCTATGTATCGTTACAAGTTTAATGATTGTTCCCGGAATTAAAGAAGTCACACTTGATCCTGTGGTTAAAGTGATTACAGATAAAACAGAATATATTCAGCTTGTTCTTGGAGGTATGAATGGAAATTAAAACAAAAAGCAGAATTATTGTTTTCATTTTTGCGTTGCTTGTCTGGTTTGCTTTAACTGATATAAAGGATTACCAGGAAGCTTTGATTGGTATTGGCATTTCACTCCTGATTACTTTTTTAGCGGGACAATTTTTAGTTACAACTGCAAAAAGTCAGCATCCGGTAAAAAGATTTTTGCACTTCATTATTTACATTTTCAGGTTTTTCTGGGAAATGATCAAAGCTAATTTCGAAGTTGCGTACCTTGTTATTCATCCTATGCTTCCTATAAAACCAGGGATAGTAAAAATCAAAACCAAGCTTACAAAAGATTCTGCTATTACTGTGCTGGCTAATTCAATAACACTTACACCCGGCACATTAACAGTTGACATTAATGAGGATAAAAAAGAATTATATATTCACTGGATAAAAGTAAGTTCGACAGATATAAACGAAACAACGAAAGAGATAGGGGAAAAATTCGAAAAAACTCTTACGGAGGTATTTGAATGAAAATTCTGAAATGGACAATCGGATTGATCATCTTTGCAGCCTTTTTCTATTTTAACTTTTTTATTTATCAAGGCGCATTAATGCTTCAGCTAATCAACGTGATTTTGTTCAGCTCGCTTATGGTATTAATCAGAGTAATTATTGGACCAACTGCCGCAGACAGAATAGTTTCTGTTGATATACTTGGAGTTTTAATACTTGGATTGACTGCGCTGTTAAGTATTTATTATAACGAATCATTTTTTATTGATGTCGGACTTATCTGGGCTTTGCTTAGTCTTATTGCAACACTTGCCTTTTCAAAAATCCTGGAAGGGAGGCAGTTAGATGACTGATACAATCGGCATTATCCTCATTTGCATCGGAATTGCATTTGATTTTCTCGGCGTTCTCGGACTTGTCCGTCTTCCTGATGTTTATAACAGGCTGCAGGCAGCGACGAAGTGCGTTACCTTCGGCTCGATGGGTATTTTACTGGGCGTAATTGTAATGCAGGGTTTTACCAGCTTTGGATTTAAAGCTCTAATTGGGATAGTGTTTATTATTCTTGCAGCACCAACTGCTGCGCATGCTGTTGCAAGAGCAGCACACAGAAGCAAAATACCACTCGCAAAAATTTCTGTTGTTGACAAATATGAAGAAGACAAAGAATTAATAGATGAAACTCTAAAAGAAGAAGTGGAAGTCTAAAATCAAAAAGTTTGGAGTAACAATATGTATCTTCCTAAAATAAGAGAAGTTAAAGAAGCGTTAACATCTTTCTTCTCAAAACCTTATACGACTAAATTTCCGGCCGGAGGATATAAACCTGAAGAGCAGTTCAGAGGTTTTCCGCGGTATCATAACGAAGATTGTGTTGGGTGCGGAACATGTGCACAGGTTTGTCCACCCGGTGCAATTACTGTTATTGATGATTTAGCTTTAAAAACGAGAACATTAACGATTAATTATAACTCGTGCATTCATTGCGGACAGTGCCAGGAACACTGCATTACTGAAAAAGGAGTTATACTTAGCAATGAATATTCTTTTTCGATCATGGATAAAAAGGATCCTTCAGTTTTTGAGAACATTAAGAAAGACGTTTTACTTTGTGAAGTATGCGGTGCACTGATTGCGCCCTCAGATCAATTAAGATGGATTAGAGAACGTCTTGGTGCAAAAGCTTATGCGCATCCGAACTTTTTATTGAATATACAAAGAGACTTTTTTGAACTAGAACCATCAGTAGCAAAATCAAGAATAAGAAGAGAGGACCAGATAAAAGAAGCTTGTCCGAAATGCCGTAATAAAATTATTGTTGAAGATGAATTTTACGCAATTAACAGATGAACTCTCGAAGTACGATAAGGATAGAATTGTTTTTGTTGGATTAGGTAATGAGCTGAGAGAAGATGATGGTGCCGGTTTAGAATTTACTGAAAGACTAAAATCAAAAATAGAATTTCATAAGTCTCATTTTATAATCGCGGGAAAAAATCCTGAAAACCATCTCCAAGCAATTCTGAATTTTCATCCGCAGATAGTAATTTTTGTAGACGCTGCTGAATGGAATGGAAATCCGGGTGAAATAAAAAAGTTCAACGAAGATGAAATCAGCCACACCGATTTCAGCACTCATACCTTTTCAATAAAAATGATAAAAGAATATCTGTTAAACCACCAGCAAATGGATTTTATGTTTTTAGGTATTCAACCTCTTTCAACAAGCTTCAGACAAGGTCTTTCAGATATCATTAAAAATAAAATAGAAGCGTTTTTTAATAATGAAGTTTGATCTCAGAACATCCGAAAGTGCAAAGCTTCCATTCCACACGGTTGCTTCTCTAAAAGAAAGATTAGCCTGGCTAATTAATTTAAGATGGATCTCGATAATTGCACTTTTATTTTGCGTTCCTGTTGCTGATGAAATGTTTGGATTTAAAATCGGTTTTGATGAAATCATAAACATCGCAGTTATTCTTCTAGCTATAAATATTCTTTATTTTTTTATAGCCAGACATTTTCCCTTCAAAAATGAATACCAGGAGCTTGCATTTCTTGAATTGCAGATACTGACTGATCTTTTAATAATATCATTGGTAATTCATTACTCCGGTGGGATAGGGAATCCATTTTACTTTTTATATCTGGTTCAAGTTATACTTTCGGGAATAATATTTCCGGGAAAGTTCCTTCCATATTTCAATGCGATTATCGCCGCTTTGCTTTTGACAGTCTGGACAGTGCTTGAACATCTGTTTATGGTCGACAGGTATTTTCTTCGCGAAGAACCTTCCGCGGCATTAATCATTACATCATTATTAGCTTTTTATATAACCAATTTCGCCGGAATTTATATAATAAATAATTTTATGAATGGGTACAGGTCGCTCAAGAAAATTATTGACCAGAAAAATGTTCAGCTTGAAAAAGCAATAAAGGACAGAAGCCGCACATTCCGTTTTGCAGCACACGAATTAAAATCGCCTATGATTGCCATACAGAGCACACTTGATGTAGTAAAAAGTTTATTTTCAAGTGATCTTCGTCCTGAAGTTAAAGAAATGGTGTTTAAAGCAGAGAAAAGATCATCTCAGGTAATAGAGATGATCAAAGAATTGATAGCTGTAACTCAATACAATCTTGGGATGGAAAAACCGGTTTTTGAAAAAGTTGATTTCGACAAATGGCTTTGCAGTATTGTAGATCATCACCGGGCTTACGCTGATAATAAAAACATAGCACTAGTTTATAATCATTTAACTGTTACTCTTAATATCAATATTGATACAAGCGGCTATGAAAAAGTTGTAAGCAATCTTGTAAACAATGCACTAAGGTACACCCTGACCGGTGGTAAAGTTTTTATTGAACCTTTTGTCTCGGATCAATCATACGGACTAACAGTAAAAGACACTGGAATCGGGATACTCAAAGAAGACATGGAAAAAATATTTGAGGAATTCTACCGCAGTAAAATTGCCAGAGAAACGGAACAGATAGGAACAGGGCTGGGATTAAACCTGGTGAAAGAAATAGTTCATCATTATAAAGGCGAGATATCAGTAAAAAGTGAAATTGGAAAAGGCAGTGAATTTAAAGTTGAATTTCTGCTGGAAGAAAACCAAAACAGTTTTGAACAATTTGATGAATCGAAACAATCAGTTCTTCTATAATCCAAGGAAATTAATCGCTATACCGCAAATCAAAATCACTCCTCCTGCAAGAGCGTGAGTATACTTTTCAAGTTTGCCAACATTAAAAAGATTTATTCCCCGAAGAGAAATTATAACTATCGAAAGCATTGTCAGAATAGTTGTAATTCCAAATACAGATGTGACTAAAATTAAGCCTGAAACACTTTTTGTTGCGGCAGGATACATTAGTATTGGTATCAGAGCTTCACAAGGACCAAAAATGAAAATTGTAAAGAGCACCCAGGGAGTTATACTTTTCTTTTCTTTCTCGTGTGGATGAACATGTTCTTTTTGATGAGCATGCTCATGCGAGTGCATTGTTCCGTTTTCGTGCATGTGAATATGAGAGTGTGGTTTGTGTTTAATAGCTCGCTTTATTCCCCAGATTAAGTAAGCCAGACCAAAACCAATCAGCAGCCAGCCTGCAATTTCTCCGCGCGTTGATTCAATTAGCTCAAGCTCACTAACTGCAACTCCCAAACCAATTCCAATTAAACCGATAACTGCAGAACTCAGTACATGCCCCACACCGCAGGCGGCAGTGATAAGTGCAGTTTTACGAACTGACCAATCTCTTGCTTTTGCCATAGCAATAAAAGGAATATAATGATCAGGGCCAAGGATAGTGTGGACGAA
>JALONF010000166.1 GCA_025455085.1 Ignavibacteriaceae bacterium | reverse complement strand
CAGTTCTTGTCGATAGCAGCATTGCACCAAAAATAAAAATGATATGCGGAATCAAAAACAATACTGGCACATCACCTTTAAACCTGATAACTACTTCACCGTTTGCTGGTAGTTTTACAGCATTTTCACCGTTTTGAAGAACAATGTGATAAAGCAGTTTACCAGCAGGCGGCTGATAAGGCAGCGAAGCAAATAATTTCCCGTTTTGTCTTTTCATATCAATTGAAGTCCAGGCGTCATTAGTTTTAATCAGATGATCGCCTTCACCGCCGTGTGTTCTGTCCAGTTTATACTTTATCACTTCACTACCAATAACTGCTTCGCCTGATATGGGATAAGTCGGACCTGTCATTCTTTGATATATTGCAGTAAAAACAGTAAGCACAAAGGCAATTGACCAGAGTAAGATTGATTTTTTCATTGAGGATGAATGAGAGAAATATTTTGAAAATTATCTTTATGAAAAATAAGAATTAAAACCTTACACTAAAACCGAGTGTGGGAATTATAGGAAGCATAGTAGTGGTTTCTCTGCCGAGTGTAAGATTATCTTCAACATAATAATCATACCCGATTACATTCGATCGGTTATAAATATTAATTACATCGAGATAAATTGTCCAATCAAGATCCCACCAATCAGCAAATGCGTTGACACGAAAATCGAGACGGTGGTAGGTTGGTTTTCTTGAGTTCAGTTTTCTGTCAGCAAAATCAACATCAAAGATTACCGGGTTGTCACCACCATTATTTAGATCTCTTGTAGCAATGACTGGAGTTTCAGGTGTTCCATCAAGATCCTGATCAACAAGAATGATTCTCGGTTTCACTCCAGCAGGCTGGCTGATCGGGAAACCAGAACCGTACTGCCACCTAACTCCAAACTCAAGCCAGCTGTTTAGCTGATAGTTCAAAACGATATTGACCGTATGTCTCTGGTCAAAGTTGAAAGGATATTTTATCCCATCTTCGTACCTGTTTGTGTAAGCAAGTGCATACGATACCCAGCCGGAAAATCTGCTCTCGTAAAAAGTATTTCTCTTCGAAAGGAAAAATTCAAATCCGTAGGCTTCGCCATAAGAAGCATTGATTGGAATCTGGGTTAAGGAATCACCACTGAATATTGCAGGCAATGTCCAGCCCGAGGCAAATCTTGGATCTTTACCCGGAATTGGTTCAGTATAAAATCTTTCGCCCTGCAATTTCTGAGGTCTGTATAAATTATCAAAATCTTTATAGTAACCCTCGACTCTTGCACTCCACTCACCTGATAGCCATCTTTCAATACCAAGAACATAGTGTGTTGCCTTTTCAGCAATCAGAGTTTCCGTGTATCTATCAGAAAGATCATACAGAATTCCCTGGTCTCTTAATTTTTCATAACCGGGAGACTGATAATATAACCCCCAAACAGCACGCAATGTAGTAAGCTCATCAAATGCATAAGATAATGAAAGACGTGGAGCTAAATACGCTTTCTCAAGAATATTATAATAATCTAATCTCAGGCTCGGCTGAAATGTAAATTGTTCTGTTATTCGAAAGTTATCCTGAAGATAGGCCCGGTAGCGGTTAAAATTCTGAACGTCCTTAAGATCATCCAGTGCAGATCTGAACTGAGGATTTGAATTCAGTACTGCCTGAAGCTGTTCATCGAGATCAAAGGTAAAATCAATTGTAGTCTGCATAAAATCAACACCAGCACCTGCTTCGATAATATGATCCTGGATAATATAAGTGAACTTATCATCAATAGAATATTTCTCGTAAATAAAATCTCCACCAAAGGAAAATCGCAGAAGATAAGGCGCTAATGTATCCGGAATAGTATTTTCAAAATTACCGCGGTTAAGTGATGGATCAAGTATTTGTGAATCAAAATCTGTTGTGCCGTTGTTTCTATACCAGGAGACGATAACTTTGTTTAGAGTATTTTCGTTAGGCGCAAAATGCCACGCAGCAGACAGCAAATCATTATTTGTAACGTTGAATACTCCAACACTGTCAGGTGTTTCTCTTTCTTCACCGCTGACAACGTTTACTGCATCCCTCGAAAGAATTCCATTTAATAAAAACTTATGACCGTTGTAGGGACCAATCACAATCTTTCCCTGAAGATCATAAAAATTTGGGAAACTGGTATTATCATCAACAAGCCCGGCACTTTTTACAAATGGTTCAATGATCAGATCATAATAAGTGCGCCGTGTGTTGAATAACCAACTGCCTCTTAGATTAAAAGGATTTTTCCCTTCCAGAACAAGATTCGCATCCACAATAGAAATATTAACCATACCCATCAAACTTTTTGAAGTGGTTCCTTCTTTGTTTGTTACATCTAAAACGGCTGAAAGTCTATCACCGTACTTTGCAGGAAAACCACCAGAAATAAGGTTAACATTTTCAACAGCATCGGGATTAAACATACTAACAACACCATATAGTCTGTATGGATTGAAGACTTCCACGTCATCGAGAATGATCAGATTCTGATCCGGTCCACTGCCTCTAACAACAAGCTGTGAAGAAAAATCATTTGGTGCTAGTACGCCGGGAAGCGACTGAAGAGTTCTGAAAACATCTTCCGCTGCACCAGGAAGAGTTTTAGCATCTCTCGGATTTAAATCAATAAGACTCGTTCTCGTATCTCTCTGATCCTGCACCTGAAAATCTGTTACTTCAACACTCTGCAGCTCTATCGCTTTACTCTGTAGTTCAACATTCAGTTCAGTAATCTTATTCGCTTCGATCTCAACATCAAAGGTTTTCGAGTCAAAACCTATCGCACTAAACTTTACCTCATAGAGACCTGCAGGTATACTTGTGATCTCGTAGGTTCCATTAAGCTTACTTGCTGTTCCAAAATTCGTATCGAGAATAATAATATTAACAGATGGTATTGCTGATGAACCATCTGTGACTTTTCCTTTCAGTTTTCCTGTCTGTGAATAAGAAAGACTGGTAAAAAGAATTAGAGATATGTAAATAAGTGTTTTCAACGTCTTATAATTAAAGATTCTACTATTAATTATCTATAACAAAAAAGTGGGTTAAATGATTCCTGGTTGGAATATTCCTTAATCAAGGTAGAGCGAGAAGAGACCTGAGTAAAAACCAATATAAACCTCCTGGAAATTCGATCCTGAAGAATGAAATGTAAAATTGCTTCTGCAACGAACATACATCGTAAAAGTATCTTTTATTGTAAATAATCCAATTGAAAACTCTGGACTTATCCCATGATTTGTATCAAAATTTGAGTATAATGATATGCCCGGTGAAATATATTCTAAGCCAGGTATCTCAAAAATTCTTTTATACCCAGCACGCAGATAGCCTGGATCTTCTGCATTAAAGATATAGGTGTATTCAAAAGATAAATATCCTGATGGGTAGTTAATACTTTTTGAACGAAATGATATTACAGGGATTTCCTTTGTTAAGCTGAAGTAACTTTGTTGAGACTCTGCAGCATAACTCGGATATGGGATGAGAAATATTGAAGATCCAAATAAACACAAAGTGATCCAATCGGAACCATTTTTTATATTTGGTTCGAATGGCAGATCGAAATCAAAAATTTCACTCTTGTTAATTACACCTGAATCAGTTTCAGTAATGATTACAAAATTTACTATGTTGTCCTTAAAGACAAGATTGCTTAAAGCAATATCAGTCTTATGCAAATCTGATGGTTCATATGAAACTCCAAACTCATATTTATCTTCTCCGCCTGAGGCGGATACGCCTCCGGCGTATAAGATGACTTTGGCTTTGCATACATCACTTGTATAAAAAGATAATTTAAATATATATGGAATTTCCCCGGTGCAGTATGCATCAATTAGATAAACCTCGATAGAATCTGTCTGGCTGAAAAGTTTTTCAGATGATAGAAGCATTAAAAACAGTATTAATATATTTTTCAATTTCGACACTAATTCTAAACGATTTTATTTCTTTATCAAATTTAGGGAATTTGTATTTCTTTTTAGTGCAAATTCGAGATACTTGATTAATTTTGACCAGTCCACATTAAATAATATTATAACACCTGATTGTAAATTTCATAACAGGTAATTGATGAACAAATCAAATATAACTACTCTTCTACGGAAAATGGGATTAATGCATCTTGCCGACCGGCTGAATTTCCATTATCAGAAGTTCAGAAATCGAACGAGCAATAAAGCATTCAAAGAACATAATCCTGATGTAATCCTCCCGCCGGATTATATGATTTACGAATCCTTTCAGATGAATTATGATAATTATTATAATGATAGTCTTGACACTGCTAAATGGCTAATCAGTTATTTTGAAAAGCACATTGGATTAAAAAATGCCAGGATTTTAGAGTGGGGCTGCGGACCTGCAAGAATAATTCGACACTTGCCGAAACTACTTGATAGCAGTTGCGAGATATTTGGTTCGGATTATAATCATCAAACAATTGAGTGGTGCCAGAAGAATATTCCTCAAGTCCACTTCTCTAAAAATAATCTCCAGCCGCCGCTGGAATATCAAAGCAATTTTTTTGATACCATTTATGCAACCTCTGTTTTCACTCATCTATCTGAAGAAATGCATTACGCCTGGTTTGTTGAACTGAAAAGATTATGCAAACCAAACGGAATAATTTTCCTCACAACCCACGGCAATAATTGTAAACCAAAATTAAATGCAGATGAATTGAAGTTATTTGAGGCAGGAAAATTAGTAGTGAGAGGAAATGTTAAGGAAGGTCATAGAACATTCGCAGCATATCAGCCTCCTGAATTTATGCGAAAACTTTTTTCAGAAGTTGAAATATTAGAGCACGCTACCAGAGAACCTGAAGGAAGTTATATACCACAGGATGTATGGATAGTCAGGAAGAAATAGACAACTATCTCAACGCTTGTTCGACATCCTTAATCAAATCCTCAACATCTTCGATCCCAACTGAAAAACGAACTAGCGCATCTGTGAAGCCGTATTTCTCTCTTTCTTCTTTCGGCACTGATGCATGTGTCATTGATGCAGGATGACAGATTAAACTTTCAACTCCACCTAGGCTTTCGGCTAAAGTGAAAATTCTGACGTTGTTCAAAACTTTCTTTGCTTTTTCAATTGTTCCGAAATCAGCAGAAACCATTCCACCAAATCCTCGCATTTGTTTTTTCGCCAGCTCGTGCTGCGGATGATCTTTTAATCCCGGATAAATTACTTTTTTTGCTGCGCCTGATTTAGAAAGAAACTCAGCAAAAGCTTTTGCATTTTCTTCGTGTTGTTTCATTCGCACAGCAAGTGTTTTTGTTGAACGAAGAACCAGCCAGCAATCGAATGGCGATGGAACTCCGCCGGCAGCATTTTGAATGTATCGTAATCTCT
>JALONF010000165.1 GCA_025455085.1 Ignavibacteriaceae bacterium | reverse complement strand
AGTTGATCTGAGTTCTAACAGCACCCAGTCAACTACTCCTGTGGGAATGCTTGCAACTGTTTCGGTTCCATTATAATTCCAGGGAGTTGTGTTATAAGGCTGAGTGAGTGGAATATTTCCGCCAGTGTTCAATGCGGTGCTCATTGATCCGGATGAGTATGGACCTTCAAGAAATACTTTTACATTCGCTGAAAGCTGAGATTTGAACATCGTGAAATCAGAGAAAGATGTTACACCCGAAATTGTTATTGAACCGCCATCGTTAATACCGCCGGGTGTTCGAGTAAATATACTCGGGTATGACCAGCTTGCGTCGTACTTGCCTACAATCATTGAAGCTTCATCACTTGCTTCAGTGAAAGTAGTGCCATTAAAATCCTCCGGTCGGTAATTAAAGGTTATATCTGCACTTGTGAAAGCGAGATCCTCATCCTTAGTTATCCTCCAGTACCGACCCAGAGTTTGAGAAGAATTAATTGTATTCGGATGAACATTCTGAAATGCTTCAACGGTTAATTTGCCTCCGGATGTCACGCTGCTGAAATCAACGCTAACAGGAGACGGACCGTTTACTGTACCAACAGGAAAATTCACAACTAAATTATCCGGTGAATCTCCACCGTTAGGACCAGGAGCTAAATCTACATACTGAACTAAAGATCCTTCAATATAACCTGAACCACCAATGATTGCGCCGGTATTCAAAATAACATAGAAAGTATCATTAGTAATTGTTTGAATATTTCCATTAAGCAATGTAAGAGATTGATTTATCTTCATATCCGATTGCAAATAAACTTTGTTTGGATTATTTACAACGATGTTCTGATAAAGTGCGTTACTTTGAAAGGTTGCGCTGCTGCTGTAAAGTGTAGGAACAAAATTTAGATAATGACCACTGTCCATAAATAAAGTTCCCCCAAGTGGCCATTGCCATAAGAAATATTTTAGATTTAATGGCGCATCAGAAGTGTTATAAGAAAAATTTGTGGTTCCGCCTGCTGTAAGAAATCCACCAACATTTACCGCGTCGCTATTTTGAAAGGTTAAATTTCCACCCCAAACCCATAAATCGTCTTCAATATTCCAAACACCGTTAGTTCTATTAATAAATATTGTTGTATCCTGCGGATAAAAAGTGAATTGATTACAGTCAATCGCTCCAAAATTTGGGATAGATAATCCGATGTGAGTATAACAATTATCTTCAAATGGGAAAGAATATTCAAGACCATCAAAATACCAAACTAAATCAGTTTGGGGTCCGTAAGGGTTTGTACGTAAAGGAACCCTGGAAGAAATATTTGTACCATTCGAGAGAAAACCCAGCCAGTTAAAATTTCGAAGGGGGTTATTATATTGACTTGTTGAAGCAGGTAAACTCGAAAGTGGTATTACGAATTCAAATACATTGCCGGCGTCGTTATATGATTTAATAAAACTATTTGAAACACTATCTTCTACCCAAAAAAAACCGAATGAATGTTTGTATTCATCATAATCTGGTGTTACATAAGCAAAAAATTCAGCGCCAAAGGGTAAGTTTACATTTAACCCATCTTCTCCGGTTCCTGTTTGAGCACCAACGCCCGGATAGTTTACAGGCATAATGCTTGAATTATCTAAATAAATATTTACAGCATCGTTTTCATTAGTGTAATCGCTTATCCCGAAATAAAAATAGTATTCATCCGTTCGCATATACCAGGTTTTACCATCACTCGTCAGCATATTCTCACCCTGAACGTGCGAACTGTATTCTGCGCTACTTATAACACCATCAACAGAGTTCGGCATACCAATCGAGAATTCACCAATGCCTGAAAATGTAGTTACATATTCGCCCGTATTATAATCATACCAGGTCGACGGAGTTAAATCAGTAAATTGCCCCCGACCCGGTGTGAGACGCTGAAAAACACTTATGCTGCCACTGCCGGGATAAAGTATTCCACTGCTGTCAGGCAAATCAACAACTTTAATTCTGATTGTTCCACTTATTGCACTCCCAGGTAAACCCGTTTGTTGAATTATCCATCTGTGGTTTGCAATAGGTAAAATAGCTCCGTCAAGTATCTTATCCTCATAGCAAAAAACATTAAAGATTCCCGTATTACTACTGCTGTTATTAAGTTCTATTCTAACAGTCGTGGAATCAACATTTGTATTGAATTCTAAAAAACCAGTTCCATCAGTTAATGGTTTTTGAACTCCCCCATATAAACCTGAGGCATAAGCTCCAAACCATCGGAGAAAACCAGTTTCGTGTCCCACTAAAAGATCAGTACCTGACAGAGCAAGTGCTTTGCATGTCCAACCTGGTCCAAATCCATTACTTAAAGAATCCCACGTTGTTCCATTCCAATATGCAATAAAATTAAAGTCCGAACTATATGGTTTAAGAAAAAGTCCTCCGACATATAAATCTTTTCCGATTGCTGCTATGGATGCGACATAGCTATAATACGCATCATTTTTTATGATACCATTACCTAGTGCTTGCCAGCCGCTATAAGTATCAAAATCAAAACGGACGATAGCATCAGCTAAAGTATCCCCACCAACATCATTAAATACACCGCCGATATATAAATCGGAACCTGAGATTGCGATTGCCAGAACTTCACCATTTAAATTTGCACCTAAATCCCCTGCCCAGACATTATTAGAGCCATCATAGGCAGCAAAATAATTTGTACCTGCTGAACTGTAATATGTAAAATTACCCCCAACAAAAATATCTGAACCATTCACAGCAAGCGCCCGAACTGTGCCATCCAATTGACCCATCGAATTCCAGGCACTTCCATCCCATTTTGCTATATAATCAGATTCAAAAATTCCTCCTGCGCTGTAAAAATTTCCGCCTACATAAACATTGCTTCCCTGAATTGCTATTGCATAAACATTATCATTTAATCCTACACCTAATGCATTCCAATTATTTCCATCCCAGCGTGCGATATGATCTGCATCTGAATTTCCACCTGCATCTGTGAAATCGCCACCGACAAAAACATTATTACCGGAAACGGCAATTGCATAAACGGTTCCGTTTAATCCTGAGCCGAGAGAATGCCAGGTGTTCTCTTTTTGGTTATAACGCACGATGAAATCAGAACTTGTATTCCCAACAGCATCTATAAAATTTCCACCGATAAAAACATCAGAGCCTGAAACAGCAATTGCATTAACGGTCCAGTCGATTGATGATGCGTAAAAATTTAAATTCGTATCCCAGCTAAATGGGGTACCTATCGGTGCATCATTCTCAAATTTATTGTCTTTTAGAGTATTCAGATTATGGTTTATTTCAGTAATACTTCCATCAATTCTGGACATTATTTTTCCATCCGGCGTAATAATCATCCTGTTGTCTTTTTGAGGACTATCCTGTGGGAAAGCAAAGCAAACCAGAAATAAAATTGATAATAAAAGTTTAGCTATGTATTTCATTTTTTTATCCATATTTTTTTTGTTCAAATTGAACTGACTATACCGAGCATTATCATCATAACCGATAAGCTGATAACAAAAAACAATGTGTTGGCAGCGATTGAGACTATTTTCTCTCTTTTCTTTATTTGATCATAAGTTTTTTCCACTTTTCGAATTTCCTTCCTTTATTCATTTTCGGTTAAAATATGTTTGAATTTCTGCTGCAAATTTAGCTTTTAACAAAAGCGACTGCTGTCGCTGGTGTGTCAAAGTTTAGCGAATTTGTTTCAAATTCATTTATAAAGCCAGTTTTTTTTAACAATTACATTGAGTTTATAGAACCAATTATAACCATAGCCGTTGCAAGACTAACAATGGACAAAACAGCAGCCAGGACCAGCTTTAATCTTTTATCGCTTTTTCTTAATCGTTCGAGGGATTCAATATTCCTGAGCATTGAAACATCGTTATTCATTATTGCCTCCTGTTTCTGTTTCAGGATTCAACCGCTTATAAATTATAACTTCACCATCGGGATTATCTATGGGTGTTGGAACCTGTGTGCTTAGGTTCCTGTTATTCCAGGTGGCACTTCTGTCTGCTGCGTTTACTGTTCCGCTTAAGTCAACATCAGTTCCGTAATATCCTGACAAGTTTCGCTGGTTCCAGGTATTGCTTCTGTCAGTTGCATTCACCGTTCCGCTGCCGTCTGTGTCTGCTGTGTAGAGACCAAAAACTCCAGCGGCTAAATTTTTCATCGAATTTGTGCCGTATGCTTGTGTCTGTGCCAAAGTCAGATCATACAAGATTGGATTATTGGAGAGAGAAACCGTGTTTGAAGTCATTACAGCAAGATGATTTCTGTGATAAATTACAACGTAATAATTTCCTAATGGCACACCAGCAAACGAAAGCTGACTCGTCCCATTTAAATCGACCAATGAACCATCACTTTTTATGAAAGCTGCACGTCTTGCAACCACAGTAGTTGTAGTGGAGCGTAATTCAATCAGTGTCCAGTCAACAACTCCTGATGGGATGATTGATACATTTTCAGTACCTGCATAATTCCAAGGTGCTGTGTTAAAGGGCTGAGTTGTTTGAATATATCCGCCGGTATTTAATGCCGTGCTCATAGAACCGCCGGAGAAAGGACCTTCAAGAAAGAATTTTACTGCCATCTGGAATGTGTGGAGTGTATCCTCGCTGCACTGAGTGCCGCTGCCGAATAAGTTGCCAGTTATATTTCCATAAACTCCGGCACAGATATCTGAGCCTGTACCAACTTCAATTGATGAACCGTCTCCAATTACAATGCTTTGTGCAAAAATCAGTTTTGAGAATAAGAGTAATGCGACTAAATGGCTTAATGTTTTCATTTTATTTTATCTCCTTTTCAATTGATGTAAATTTTGTTTTTTCATTATCAGCTTTCAGAAGATTTATCTGCGCAATGAGTTCTGCTTTAAGATTATGAATTTCTGCAAGCTCTTCTTTTAATGATTTTAAATTTTCTATCTCTGATTTAAGCTGCTTGTTTTCTTCAATAAGCTGAGCTAATTGTTCATCATTTTCAATTTTTAACCCGTCTACCGCCGAGGCAAGTTTTTCATTTTTAATTGATAGCTCCTGTATCGCTTTAACCATTACCGGCAAAAGATTTCCGTAAGTTGCTTCCCACTTGTCAGGATTATCTTTTAACACAAGGT
>JALONF010000164.1 GCA_025455085.1 Ignavibacteriaceae bacterium | reverse complement strand
ATAACGCATTGTCTCCCGCTGATTTTGCCAATTCCATAAACTGTTCCTGAACAGGGAGCTCCGCCGTACTCTTTATACATTTCGAAAGCGGCAAAGGTGCTTAGCTCGTAAAATTCTTTTGGATCATCAATTAAAAGATTAATTCTTTCCCTTGCAGGCAGCTTTCCTTTTTCTCTTTGCTTCTCAATTGCTTTGTGTCCGCCGCCGAGTTTTATTTTTTCTTTTTCAGCGATAAGCCTTCTTAAAAGTTCTTTTTGATAGTCGGCTCGCTTGAGGAAAACTTCATCTTCTTTTATTTGTGTTCCGATAGGTCTCATTTCAATAATTCTCTCGCGATAACAATTCTTTGAATTTCAGAAGTTCCTTCACCAATGGTGCAGAGTTTAACATCTCTGAAATATTTTTCAACAGGATAATCTTTTGTGAAACCATAACCGCCGTGAATCTGGACTGCTTCACTAGCTGCTCTTTCAGCTATTTCACTTGCGAAGAGTTTTGCCATTGCTGCTTCTTTAATATTTGGCAGACCATCATCTTTCATTTTAGCTGCGCGCATTGTAAGCATTCTTGCTGCTTCAATGTTAGTTTTCATGTCGGCTAATTTAAACTGTGTTGCCTGGAAGGCCGATAATGGTTTACTGAACTGAAACCTTTCTTGAGAATATTTCAAGGATGCATTAAGACATCCTTGTGCTAAGCCGAGACTAACAGCTGCAATAGAAATTCTTCCACCTTCCAAGACCTGCATCGCATTAATGAAACCCATTCCTTCGTCACCGAGTAAATTCGCGTCGGGCACTTCACAATTTTCAAAAGTTAGTTGTACGGTTTCACTTGCACGCATACCCAGTTTGTTCTCTTTTTTGCCGACTATGAGACCGGGCATTCCTTGTTCAAGGATGAAGGCAGAAATACCTTTCTTCCCAGCTTCTTTATTTGTAATTGCTATTACAACCAGAGTCTTTGCTGAGGCACCGTGAGTTGTAAATGTTTTGTTACCATTAAGAATATATTTGTTCCCCTTCTTCTCAGCAGTAGTTTTAAGTGATGCGGCATCGCTGCCAGAAGAAGATTCTGTCAATCCCCAGGCGCCGACAGTTTTCCCTGAAACTAAATCTGGTAAATATTTTTTCTTTTGCTGTTCATTACCAAATCTGTAAATATGGTTTGTGCAGAGTCCATTGTGTGCTGCAACTGATAAAGATATGGATGGATCAACTATACCAAGTTCTTCTAGGATAGTGACAAATTCAACATAGCCTAATCCTGCACCGCCATATTCTTCCGGGAAAATGATTCCCATAAATCCAAGCTCACCAAGCTCGCGAAAAATTTCCATTGGGAAATATTGCGCTTCATCCCACTCCATAACTTTTGGTTTTATTTTTTTTTGAGCGAAATCACGAATCGTATTGCGAATAAGTACCTGATTTTCAGTTAGTTCGATTAGAAATGAGTTACTGCTGGTTTCCATTTCATTATCCTTCAGAATAATCATTAACTAGTAACAGGTCAATTAATTTTTTTTTTGTCGATAAAATTTGCAATTATTTCCTCTGCAATATGATATGGTGATAAACTACCGAGTATGACTTTTTCTACAGTTGAATTTAAAGATTTTTCGCCACTTTCACTCCAAAGTTCCTCTCTGATTTTATTCTCAACTATTTCCTTAATCCTGTTCTTAGCTTGCTTTTCTCGTTTCTTAAGAAAAAGATTTTGATCCTGCATAAAATTTCTGTGCCGCTGAATTTCTTGCAGTACTTCAATCATACCTTTGTTTTCGGATGCAACTGCTTTAATGATTCCGGGCATCCAGGTTTTTTCATCGTGGTCTTTCATCATAAGAGTTGTTTGAAGCGATGCAACCGCCTGATCTGCTCCAGGTCTGTCACTTTTATTCAGAACAAAGAAGTCAGCTATTTCCATCAGTCCGGCCTTCATAGCTTGAACCGAATCCCCTGATTCAGGGACAAGTACCACAATTGTTGTATCTGCAGCCTGAACAATATCAAGTTCAGACTGACCAACTCCAACTGTCTCGAGAATTATGTAATCATATCCAGCGGCATCCAGAACATCGGCGGCGTCAATTGCTTTTCTGCTTAATCCACCAAGGCTTCCTCTTGTTGCCATACTTCTGATAAAAACTCCTTCATCGTTTCCGATTTCGTTCATCCTAATCCTATCACCGAGCAAGGCACCTCCTGTGAACGGGCTAGTTGGATCAATCGCAATTATCCCAACTTTTTTTCCTTCTTGACGAAATAATTTGGTTAGTTGATTTGTGATTGTACTTTTTCCGGCACCGGGAGGGCCAGTGATTCCGATTCGATATGCTTTGCCTACTCTGGAATGAATTTGTTTCAGTAATTCAGACGCTTCTGAGTTATAATCCTCAACGATGGAAATTGCTCTGGCAACTTTTCTTCTTTCATTGCTGAAGACTTTTTCTGTAAGATCTTTGAATTGCAAACTTCTATTAAAGTTTAGATTTAAATGATTCGAAAGTTTTTCTCAATCCTTCGTCAATTTTTACCGATGGTTTCCAGTGAAACTCATTAAAAAGCTTATCTGAAGTTATTACGCTTCTTGCCTGTTCACCTTTTGGAGACGGACCATGCTTTTCAACTGCTTTACTTCCGGCAATGTTATTAAGTTTTTCAAATAACTGATTAACACTTGTTTCAATGCCGGTTCCAATGTTGTAAATATTAGATGAAAGCGAATTAAGTGTAACCACATTTGCCTTCACTACATCCTCAACAAATACATAATCGCGGGTTTGTTTTCCATCACCATTGATAATTGGATTTTCATTCTTCAGCAATTTGCTTGTGAAGATTGCAACAACTCCTGCTTCACCAAATGGATTTTGCCTCGGCCCGTAAACATTCGCATACCGCAGAATTGTGTGACTTAAACCGTACTCATTCTTATAAAAAAACAAATACTTTTCAATGGCAAGTTTGGTTATTCCATAAGGGGATACCGGATTTGTTGGATGTTTTTCATCAGCAGGGAAGTATTCCTGCTCACCATAAACTGCACCGCCGGTTGAAGCAAACATAAATTTCTTAACGCCAGTTTTAATGCAACATTGAAGTAAATTGATACTACCAAGTATGTTTGTATTAGCATCAAAGATGGGATCGTTTACTGATTTTCTTACATCAATTTGTGCAGCGTGATGATTCACAACATCAAACTTCTCTTTTTTAAAGATATCCAAAATTGCGGGGGATGAAATATCCGATTTTATGAAATGAGCTTTCGGATTTATATTCTTTTCAAAACCCGTGGAAAGATTATCCAGGATGTAAACTTCGTGCCCTTCACGAATATAAGAATCAGCTATTTGTGAGGCTATAAAACCAGCGCCGCCTGTGACTAGTATTTTCATTTATTCAGTGTATAATTTATGATTGTAAATATATTCCATTACCTTGGGTGGAACAAGAAAATTAATAGGTAAACCATTCTTCACTCTTTCACGAATGTCAGTTGCACTGATTTCTATTCCTCTTGTTTGAACAAACACTGCCTGGTGATAATATTTATCCTCAAATTGTGGAGGATGAGACGACTTTCTTTTTAGTACAATAATTTTTGCTAGTTTAAGAATTTCATCCGGTTCTTTCCAAGTATGGAATGTAAATATATTATCATATCCAATTATAAACTCTAACTTATCGTACTTTTTATTAAGTTCTCTGAGAGTATCAACAGTATATGAAACTCCACCCTTTTTTATTTCAATATCTGAGTAATCAAAAAATGGAATGCTATCCACTGCAAGTTTTATCATCTTCAATCGATCCTCCGGAGAACTTGGTTTTGCATCAGTTTTATGAGGGGAGATATAAGCAGGGATAAAAATTATTTTGTCTAAATCTCTTATTTCTTTAACTGATTGAGCAGTAATCAAATGCCCCAGATGAATCGGATCAAATGTTCCTCCGAAAATTCCAACTTTAGACATTTAATATCTCTTTATACTCAATAAATAAATCATTAAAACTCTCATGCATTTTTTGACTGCAATAGGATAGACTTTCTTTTTTTGATAGTTCAATATAAAGTTTTTTAATGTCTTCGAAGCTATCAATGGATGTAAAACCATCAAGAGCATGAATAAAAATGTCTTTGCTTGATATTATACTGAGATAGTCAGTATAATTCTTATTTACCGGTACTATTGAATCAACTAACTTTAAATCTGATCCGTTAGTGCAAACGAAAACAATTTTGTTAGTAACTGACTTACCAATAACAAGTGAAGGTTCATCTGTTTGGAGCAAATTGAATATTCTATAGATATCATTAAGCTTCAATCCAATAAAGTTGTAAAACAAAACCAGAGTTTTTGAATTGAGTGATAAGGATTGTTTTAAAAGATGTTCAGAGAGAGTTGTGAGCAGACGTTCCTTATAACTTATCAAATGAATTCCCTGAGGTAAGAAGTATTTAGGAAGGAATTCTACATCCCGTTCATTAAGTAAATTATAAATCTCAACTTGTTCTTTGATACCAGAAAAAATTTCGAGCCAATTGGAATAGAGCAATGTATTAAGATAAACTGAATAGTTTACTGATAAGTTAATATAAGATTTTATTTCCCTTGGATTTATTATTGGAGAGTCAGCTACAATAATAATTGAATTTTTATTTGGTGCATCACCCAAAAATAGACCTCAAATTACCAACGTGGAAAAATATTTTTTATCATAATTACACTAACAGCCAAGATATTAATTCTTATTCTTTTATCCATTGAAAAATTTCTTTTAAAGTTGGTTTATTTCCGTAAGAGAGTATTCCAATCCTGAAAATCTTGGCGCTAACTTTAGTCACAATAAATACTGAAAGAATCATAATAAGCAATGAAATAATTATGTCAAGATTGGAAACATTTTGTACATTTAATCGCAGTAACATTACTGTCGGTATGGTTAAAGGTATGTATGAAAAAACTTTTGTTAAAATAAAATCCGGGTTTTGAATTGCAGGCATAGCAACTACTACCGGAAGCATTAAAATTAAGCTTAAATATGTAGTTATATGTTGCGCCTCCTGCTCAGTATTTACAGTTGTACCTATACCGACAAACAGGCTTGCGTAAAACAAAAATCCGAGAATAAAATAAGCCAGCA
>JALONF010000163.1 GCA_025455085.1 Ignavibacteriaceae bacterium | reverse complement strand
GTGTTAATACAGATCCGGCTGAATCCGTTACTGAATTTTTAAGTGAAAGCGAGTTTGATGAATACCTTGATAATATAAATTTTAATGGCAGACACATACTAATTGATAAAAATGATAATCCTGGCCAGATGATTCTGCAGGCGAGATTTGGCTCTGAGCTGTGGAGATATTTTGTAATCATTGCAATTTTACTTGCTCTTGTTGAAATGACAATTGCCAGAAACGCGAAGAAAGAGATGGAGGGATTAACTAGCTAATCTGTCATTCCCACGAAAGTGGGAATCCATTTTTTATTCTTCTGGATTCCTGTTTTCACAGGAATGACAACCATTGAGAAAATTACTATGATAGAAATAACAAGAAAAATAAAAGAACGGGCAATGCTCGTTGCTGTCCAAACAAGAAACCTGAGCAGGGAATTGGTTGAAGAACATCTTTCTGAGTTGGAAGAACTTGCCGATACTGCAGGTGCTGATTCGATATTTAAAATTATTCAATCAAAATCAGCAATCGATCCGGCGTTCTATATTGGAAAGGGAAAAGCAGAAGAGTTAGCACAGCTGATTCGATATTTAAAATTATTCAATCAAAATCAGCAATCGATCCGGCGTTCTATATTGGAAAGGGAAAAGCAGAAGAGTTAGCACAACTTGTTGAGCTTAATGAAATAGATCTCGTTATCTCTGATGATGATCTCACTCCTGTCCAGGTAAGAAATCTTGAACAGCTGTTTAACAGAAAAATAATTGACAGAAGCGGATTGATACTTGACATCTTTGCTCTTCGTGCGAAAACCAAAGAAGCAAAGACACAAGTCGAGCTTGCTCAGCTTGAATATATGCTGCCGAGATTAACTCGTGCGTGGACACACCTTTCAAAACAGTATGGTGGAATCGGAACAAAAGGTCCGGGCGAAACACAGATTGAAACCGACAGAAGAATGATTAGAACCAGAATCAGTCATCTGAAAGAAAAATTGAAAGAGATTGAATCACAGCGACAAACGCAAAGTAAAGGAAGAAAAGATTTTGTAAGAATTTCAATCGCTGGTTATACAAACGCAGGTAAATCAACATTATTCAATCTGCTCACCAAAGCTGATGTTTTCGCAGAGGATAAACTTTTTGCAACTCTTGACTCAACAACACGTACAGTTAATTTCGATACAAGAGAAAAAATTCTTATTAGTGATACTGTGGGATTTATTAGAAAACTCCCGACACATCTTGTTGCATCTTTCAAAAGCACGTTGAATGAAGTTAGAGATTCAGACATCATTATTCATATGATTGATCTTTCACATCCGTACTATGAAGATCATTTGCGAGTTGTGGATGAAACTTTAAAAGAATTCGATAGCGCACACAAAAAAGAAATAAAAGTTTTTAACAAAGTCGATTCCGTTGATGATAAAAGTATAATTGAATATGTGAGGAATCACTATCCCGGATGTGTTGTCATTTCCGCACAGAAGGGGATTAACATTTCAGCTTTAATTAAGTCAATTGAAAATGTAATCAAAGATTCTTTTGTTGAGCAGGAGTTAACACTGGGGATTGAACAGACAAAACTAGCGTCACAAATTCACGATCTCGCGGAAGTAACTTCGGTTAAATACGAACACGATACAGTTTTGTTCAAGTTCAAAGCGAATAAGGAAAATTCTGAAAAGATTAAAAAACTTATTTCGAAGCTTTAGTTTTTTATTTACCAATTGCTCGTTTGATTGTCATATTTTATATTTGGGTAAAATTTATGAGGCAGAAATGGATTTAAAATCTTTAGAATCAGAATTGCTCAAGTTATCTCCAAGAGAAAAAGCCATTGTAACATATAAACTCCTTGAAAGTTTGGAAGGTGAAGCATTTGATGACGTTGAAGAAATTTGGATAAATGAAGCACTCAAAAGATATGATCAAATAATTCAAAGCGATAAGCATACAATTGACAGCGACTTAATCATCAAAGAAGCCAAGTCAAAATACAAGTGAACCGTATTCGTTTTCACGAATTAGCCAGCAAAGAATTGCTGGATGGAAGAGATTATTATGATGATCTGGTTTATAGACTCGGTGAAAAATTTCTTATTGAAGTTGAAAAATGTCTGAACATAATAAAAACCAATCCATTAGCCTATCCTGTCATAAAACAAAATGTTCGCAAAGCTGTAGTTATTAAATTCCCATTTTCAATACTCTACCGGGTTAATGATGATGTTATTTATGTCCTGGCAGTAATGCATCAGAAACGGAAACCAAAATATTGGGTTGAAAGAATTTAGTTGGAAAGTTGATTTTATCGGAGGTAAAATACAATCACGATATTTTATTAATTAAGTTCAAAGCGAATAAGGAAAATTCTGAAAAGATTAAGAAGCTTATCTCGACAGCTTGATCTTATTAGCTTCCTAAGTCAACCTCTCCCGCAGTCCCTCTCCTTATAAAGGAGAGGGAAACAGGGTGAGGTCATTTTCTATTTGAGTAAAATCATTTTCTTTGTTTCTATGAATGAACCTGCTTGCAATCTGTAGAAATACACTCCACTTGATAACGATGCTGCATACCAGGTTACTTCATAAGTGCCAGACGGTTTTTCTTCGTCAATGAGTGTTTCTATTTCCTTGCCGAGCATGTCAAATACTTTTAACTCAACATTTGAGGATTGTGGAACTGAGTATTTTATTTTTGTACTTGGGTTAAAAGGATTAGGATAATTCTGTGAAAGTAAAAACTTTGAGGGCAATAAAATATCTTCTCCATCATTATCAACTGACACTGGAAAATCCCAAGTTTGCCAGAGAGAGTTCGGGCCACCGCAGTGTCCGATATCGTTGATGAGCGTACCCATGGCTGGCCACCATGGATTACCAGGATTTAAAATATCTTCAACATCATTATACATCGGATCGGGATTCCCTGCATCAGTGCAGGGCGAACCTTGGTACATTGAAAAATAAACTGAATCAGCGAAATTTGGATTTTCGTCAATATTCCCAGTGCCAGGATAACCTCCTTGCACATTTGAATAGGTCACAGTTTGTATATTCCCAGATATTTGGTCTTCTATTCCTTCACCATCATTACCCCACACTATATTATTTATAATATTAGTTGATGAATTGTAATTCATAATACCTCCACCTAAACCGGGAGCTGTGTTATTCAGTATTGTATTATTTTCAAGAGTTGCATTAAAGGAATTATTTATTTTAATGCCGCCTCCTTCCGTACCATGATTATTCACTACCAAGTTGTTTTTTAATATAGCTGAATTATTAAAGACATAAATACCTCCTCCACCGCCGAGAGTGCTTGATCCTTGTGAAATAGCTGAATTATCATAGATATAATTATTGATTATTTGAGCTTGGACACCTGCACCGGTATTGATATAAATTCCACCACCTTCTACGTATTGAGATAAATGGTTATTGTTATTAATGATGTTATTAGAAATTATAGTGTAACCATCCGGCCAAACAGCAATCCCTGCTCCAAAGCTGTAATTCTCGCCCTCAACATAATTATTACTGATAACATTATTTTGAATTATAAGGTTTTTGCCTTCGAGTGCAGGGGAAGCACAAATGCCAGCACCACCGACAAAATAATATCCAGTAACACTTTGTATCGCTGTATTACCAGTAATAATATTGTTCATAATTTTGGCTCCTGAACCGCTTGTATAAATTCCACCACCCTCTCGTGCCCAAGATGGAAATTCACTGTCATGTGTTCCGGTCCCACCGGTTATAGTGAATCCGCAAAGAACTGATGTTGTATCTTCACCATTTAGAAAAACAACAACTGAAGCGGTATCGGGACTTGATGGTTGAGAACCATCTATAATTGTATTTTCAATGTGAGACTCATTGCCGTCGACCAAAAAATAACTTGCAACAGTTATTGCCTTTCCTTTGAAATTAATGTTCTCGTAATAGGACCCTTCGGCAACGAGTACAATATCACCATTACTAGCTATATCAATAGCAGCTTGAATTGATGATTGCTCACCAGGTACATAAATAGTATCCTGAGGAAACTGAAGAATTGTGCTCGACATGAGCACAATTAATGTAAATAAAGCTTTCATTAGAACCTCCAATTATTTGTTGATAATTCTGTAAATGTTAGGAGCAAATAAAATAAATAAGTGGGGGGTGTGGTTATCAGCTATGGGTAAAAAGCTATAAGCAATGATTCCGGATATGAAACTATTTGATGTTTTAACATAGTAATTTGGCGGATCTTGAAATTCTACCTTTTTGGAGTATCACTTGGGAGATAACCGAATTCTTCACTGAAACATTTCGTAAAGTATGCTGGACTGTTAAACCCTACTGAAAAGGCTATTTCAGATATGTTTCCCCTATTGTCTTTAATCATTTTCCTTGCTTTTGTTAACCTTACAGACCTTAAAAACAAACTGGGAGATTTACCCGTTAAAGCTTTTATTTTCTTAAATACGTGAGCACGGCTCATTCCGGATTCTTTACCTAATTCTTCAATACTGAATTCTTCTTCTGAGATATGTTCGTTTATGACGCTAAGGACTTTCTTAATAAACTGTTCATCAATTGAGCTTAATTCTTTCGGGATTCGAAAATCATCCGATCTGAATTTCTCCTGTAGTTTTCTTCTTATTTCAATAAGGTTTTTAATCCTGACTTTTAATTCGGCAGCATCAAATGGTTTCATTATATAATCATCAGCACCGGTTTCATAGCCTGATATTTTATCCTGACTTGTTGCCTTTGCTGTCAGCATTATTATTGGTATATGACTCGTCCTCTCATCTGTCTTTATTTTGGCGCACATCTTAAATCCATCCATCTTCGGCATCATTACATCACTTATTATTAGATCAGGTATATGATTGAATGCTTCCTTAAGTCCGTCTTCTCCATCAACTGCTTCCTGAATTCTGTAATTATCTTCCAGATGGCTGATTATATATTTTCTTACATCACTATTGTCCTCAACTATCAGAAGCAATGGTTTTTCTGTATCTACCAACAAATCTATGTCTGTCTTTTCTTTTCTATTTATCGTTTCAGTTACCATCTCAAAATCTTCCTTAGGTATTCTAACTACAGTCTCTGTTTTATCCTCAACTATTTCTTCCGACTTCAGATGATCTTTACCTAATGGAATTCTAATAATAAATGTAGTCCCTTTTCCTTCCTCGCTCTCAACATCAATCTTTCCTTTGTGTAGCTCAACCAGCTCTTTAGTCAATGCCAATCCAATGCCTGTTCCTTCCCGCTCTCGTGTATGACTTCCATCCACCTGGTAGAATCGATCGAAGACTTTGTCAAGGTTTTCTCTCTGGATACCAATACCGCTGTCTGCAATCTTTATTTTTACTTCCTTTAATAGCTTCTCAATCTCAACATCAATCTTACCTCCGTCAGGTGTGAACTTGAATGCATTGGATAAAAGATTGTTTATGATCTTCTCAATTTTATCTCTGTCTAGATAAATATTAATTATCTCTTCTGATGTATTAAGGCTGAGTGTTATTTTCTTTCTTTCTGCGAGCGATGTAAAGGATAGTACTAAACCTTTGAGCAGAGGGATAATGTTTTCTTCTCTCGTTTCGAGTTTCATCCGTCCGGCTTCAAGCTTCGATAAATCCAGTAACTGATTTACTAAACCCAAAAGTCTGATTGCATTTCTTCTTATCAATCCGACATTCTGTTTAGTTTCTAATTCTTTAGTT
>JALONF010000442.1 GCA_025455085.1 Ignavibacteriaceae bacterium | reverse complement strand
TGCTCATTTTAAGGTATTACCACCAGATATAATCCCCAGGTTGTACTTCCCCAGGCAGTAACTGATTGTAATATTGAACCTGTTAAAACTGCATCATCAATGTTAAAACCTAAGCCGCCATTCCACGTACTATTGATGTTTTCATTAACAAATTCTACCCAGGATTGACCATCCCAGTAATAGACGATCATATTTTCGACAATTGTGGTATTTTCATCTACATCAACGTAATCGTCTCCATTGCTTACGAAGTGACTGCCTTTCGGATTAAGCGAAAGCGTACCAACTCTTACAATTCTCGATTGACCGTTATTTTCATCCGCGTTATATGATAAAGTTCCCGTACCAAAAGTTACTTTACCATATTTATCAATATGAACATCAACCTGAGTAGTTTCATCAAATGATGGGAATTCATTAGTGAACCTCAATTGCAGAAATCCGTCATATTCAACATTAAAAACCTGAGGCGGACCAGTAGGTTCTTCCTCCGAACATGATATTAGAAGTATTGATACTACACTAAGTACCATAATAAATAGCTTATCTCCTCTCTTTACTTCTATTAATCAAAGTTGTTTATTCTTCGTCCTCATCGCCGCTGTCTTCTTCTTCTTCATAACCTCCTGTTCCAAAGCCCGGCAACTCAGAAAATTTTATGTTCTTCGGTATTTCAAAATATTTTTCATCAACAGGTACGTTTACTTTTATTGAAGTTACTTCTTGCCTTGACTTCATTCCTCCATAATTCATATCCATCAGCATAAGAATACCGTTCCAGGTTAGAATTTTTCCCATATCACCTTTGTAGGCAATACAGTCTTTATCAAGAAATTTTTCATTTGCAGATTTTTTCATCCCCATCTGTGAATAGAGATCTTCAGCAACTTTATCATAATCCTGCTTATCCATTTTCATCAAAGATTCGATCATTGGATTCTTCATTTTTAATCCATCATTTGGTTTTGCAGGATCGAAAATGTATTGGTATTCTTTATATGAAATAACCCAGCCTTTGTTTACTTCTTCTCCTCTTTTTGTATCCACGTTCATCGCAGTCCTGCTTCCAAATTTGTCAAAATACATTATGCCCTTTCCAACCTCAGAACCAGAATATTTATACTCAATTATTCCTGACTCTATACCATAAGGCTTAAGTGATACTTCCTGTGCAAGAAGCTGATTTGTCATCAGCAGCACCAAGAGTAAACAAAAAATGCTAACGAGAAAATGTTCTTTCTGTAACATGACTTATTCCTTTCTTTATATTTATTTTTTAATTAGTTCAACTCTTCTGTTTTTTGCTTTACCATCTGCAGTAGAGTTATCAGCAATTGGTTTTTCCTCTCCAAAGCCCGCGGAGCTTAATCGTGCAGCATCAATGCCTCCTTTGGTAATTGCTTCCACAACTGCTTTAGCACGGGCTTCAGAAAGTTTTAAATTGGATTCGTTGCTGCCATCGCTGTCCGTGTGTCCTTCGACACTTAGTTTTATATCCTTCGTTTGTTTCATCATCTCGATTATCTGCTCAACAACAGGCATAGATTCTTTTTTGATTGTCGCTTTACCAGAATCAAAATTGATGTAGAGAATTGCTTTACCTGTTTCGTTAAGTTCTTTAAGAATTGCATTGGCAGTTATTTCCTGTTCGACTTCACCCTTTTCGACAATTGTAAGATCGTAATAGTAATCACTGGCATAAACTTCTGCCCATGTTTCTTTGTTGCCTTGTTTTATAAACATATATCCGCGGCTTTTAAAAGGTTCATAAATCTGACCACCTATATTTTTTATTGCATTAGTAAAATTTCGAACGATCTTCAGCGGTGCCTCTTCACACTCACATTCATAATGAGTCTCCATTCAAGTAAAAAGTATGAGTTCCGAATTCTTCAACATTGTATTCTGTAATGTTGAACCCGGAAATCCTGTTAAACATCGGATGATCTTTACTGCCTTCAATATCCTGTGGGAAGGACAGCGAGCAGAAAATAAATAGCGTGAGGACGGTTATGATGATTTTCATTTTTTTCTCCTATGAATTATTTGAGATATAACATTTTTATTGTTTTAGAAAAATTTTCTGTTCTAAGTCTGCAGAAGTAAACTCCGGATCCCAGACCCTGCCTACCGGCAGGCAGGTTCCGAATATCGGATGCAGGATTAAACTCAACTTCGTAAACTCCCGCAGGTTTTTCTTCGTCAACTAAAGTTGCAACTTCGTTACCAAGAACATCATAAATCTTAAGCGTTACCTGCGAGATGCTGGGTACTTGATACTGGATTCTGGTTGAAGGATTAAAAGGATTTGGAAAGTTTTGTTCAAGTTGAAAGTTATAAGGTAAGCTGCCGTCATCTCCAACATCAGATATCAAACCATTTGCATCAGTTTTAATAAAATATATGTTCGGATCACTCCCTGCACCAAAGCTGTGTGTATAACCAACAGCAGCAAATCCTCCATCATATGTTTCTTCTATATCATAAATTTCTTCTTGCCATTCGCCGCCATAAGTTTTTGTCCACAATGTATCTCCAGTAGAATTTGTTCGAACCATATAAAAATCAAAGTATCCCACATTAAATGATTCTGTATAACCTCCAATAATAAATCCACCATCTGAAGTTTGAATTGCTGTAAATGCTCTGTCATCTAAATTTCCCCCATAGGTTTTATCCCATAAAAAATCGCCGTTTGAATTTGTTTTTAATAAATAAAAATCAGATTCCCCATTTCCATAGCTATCAGTTCTCCCTGCAATTATATATCCGCCATCTGTGGTTTGCTCGCCTGCATATGCAACCTCTACGTCTGGTCCACCATAAAATCTTGTCCATAATGTGTCGCCGAATTGATCAGTTTTAACTAATTGAAAATCTTGTATTGGATTAATATTTGCATATGGGTATACAATAAGAACATAACCACCATCACTTGTCTGTTCGACTGAATTTGCCCAACCGAAGTCATATGATTTTGCCCATAGGGAATCTCCATCACTGTTAAATTTTATAATACAGTATTTATATTCAAAATATCTTTCAATATATCCGCAGAGAACAAAACCCCCATCACTTGTATTTTTGATTTTGGTAACGTGGTCATTGTCTTCTGTACCGATAGTTTTTGTCCAGAGAGTATCTCCGCTATCATTTATTTTTAACAAATAAATTTCAGCATCTGTTAAAGTGCTTTTAAATGCTGCGATTAAATATTCCCCAATACCAGTTTAGTGCTTTTAAATGCTGCGATTAAATATTCCCCAATACCAGTTTTAATAATATCCTGAGATTTGTCATAACGATCTCCGCCAAATGTTTTTGTCCAGATAATATTTCCAGAAGGATCAGTTCTTATAATATAAAGATCAAAATTTCCGGCTCCATAACTTCTGGTTGAACCAGCAATTATGTACCCGCCATCATCGGTCTGAACGACTGCATTAGCATCCTCAGCTTCAATTCCGCCGTAGGTTTTCTGAAACGTTATCTGCGGAAAACTTATCGCAGAAATAAAAAGAAACTGAAATAGAATTATTATTTTCATTTTAACCTCCAATAAGTTTTACTTTATTAAAATCATTTTTTTAGTTTGAATAAATTCTCCAGCTTTTCCGTCTTTGCTTTGCAAAGCCGA
>JALONF010000162.1 GCA_025455085.1 Ignavibacteriaceae bacterium | reverse complement strand
TTGTATGAATTTGAAAATGTCGCAGATTTTTTCGCGAGCGATTTCAGAAACAGGGAGAACTATCTTAAAATTTTTAAGAATATCACTGATAATAGAGGAACATTATCATCTGATGTTAGTGAATTAATCACACATCAGTATTCAAAACTCAATCCCTCAGATATAACTTTTCAGAACCTAAAAAAGCTTGCAGATAAAAAAACTCTTGCAATAGTAACCGGACAGCAGCTTGGAATAGTGGGTGGACCACTTTATACCTTTTACAAAATTATTACTACGATAAAGCTAAGCCGCTTCCTATCAGAGCGATATGACGACTATAACTTCGTGCCTGTGTTCTGGCTTGAAGCTGATGACCATGATTTCAATGAAGTCAGGGCAATTAAATTAATAGATGAAGGAAATTCACTTTTAACAATTGGTTACAAAGAAGAAATTGAAGAAGACGATCTTAAGCAAAGTATTGGTCTGATTAAACTCGAACAATCCATAAATGACTTTTTTAATAAACTTAATAACAGCCTGAAGGAGACTGAATTTAAGCAGATAATAATTGATCGACTGAAAGATTTTTACAAGGAGGGCAAATCTTTTAAAGAAGCTTTCAGAGATCTAATATTAAATTATTTTGATGAGTACGGGTTGATAATATTTGACCCTCAGGATAGTGAAGTTAAAAAATTACTTAAGCCTGTATTCAAAAAAGAAATAACTGATTTCAGAATTCATACCGAACAGCTTGTTCATGTAAGTGCAACACTCGAGGAATTGTATCATGCACAGGTAAAAGTTAAACCAGTTAATTTATTTCTTAGAGTAGATGAAGGTAGATATTCGATAGAGCCCGTTGAAAATGAATACCGATTAAGACGTAAAAGAAAAAGTTTTACACAGGAACAATTACTCGAGCTGCTTGAAAATGAGCCCGATAAATTTAGTCCGAATGTTTTGTTGAGACCGATTTGCCAGGATTACTTATTCCCAACAGCTTTTTATGTAGCTGGACCGAGTGAGATTTCATACTTCGCTCAGATAAAACCATTGTATGAGCTTTATAATATTACTCAGCCGATGATTTATCCAAGGTCGTCAGCAACTATCCTCGAGAATGCAATCGGTAATTCTCTGGAAAAATATTCTGTCTCAATAAACGAAATATTCCTTGATGTTGAGAATGTTAAGAAAAGAATAATCAATTCAGTTGAGGAAACGTCTGTTGATGAAATGTTTAATGGAATTACCAGTCAGATAGAAACAACATTCGACCAGCTGAAAGAAAAATTAATAGATCTTGACAAAACTATCGCTGATTCAAGCAACCGCTACAGAGATAAAATATTAAGCACTGTTAATGAGCTTAAATCAAAAGCTGAAAAAGCCCAGCAGAAAAAATATGAAGTTACTTTAAGACAAATTGATCGTGCTGCGGTTCATCTATTCCCGAATTCAAATTTGCAGGAACGTGAAATCAATTTTGTTTATTTCGCAAATAAGTATGGTGAGGATTTTTTAAAGAAAATTTTTGATGAGCTGCAGATAAATAAATTTGAGCACCAGATAATTAAAATTTAACTGCTGATTGATTTTAGCTGTTTAAGAAAATCCGGATTGGAAACAGAGACCGATTCAAAACCTTCCACTTTTCCACCATCTTTTAGTAGAGATGTTAAAATTGAGAATGCCATCGCTATTCGGTGATCGCCAAAACTTTCAAATTGTTTCGAGATTTGCTTAATCTTGCCCGAAACGCTGAATCCATCTTCATACTCTTCAACATCTAGTCCAATCTTCAGCAGATTAGCACAGATGGCTTTTATTCTATCCGATTCCTTTACTCTTAATTCAGATGCGCCTCTAAGTTCAAAAACTCCTCTGGCAAAAATTCCGGTAATTGTCAATGCAGGAATTTCATCAATGATTAAAGGAATAATCTCATTTTCTATTTTAATGTTTGAAAGATCACTCGATTTCACAATTAAGTCACCATAAACCTCGTTATTTGAAATCCCTTTCTCATCTATCTGAATATTGCCACCCATTTTTTTAAGCAATTTCAAGCATTCTGTTCTTGTAGGGTTTAATGAAACATTCTTTAAAAGAAGTTCTGAATTTTTAGTTAGCAATGTTAGAACGACAAAGAACATAGCTGAAGAGATATCACCGGGAATAAAATATTCTTTAGCGTCAGGATAATTATGCTTTGAAACAGAAGAAATAATTTTTTCATCTTCTACAACAACTCTTAAGTTTAAAAGATTCTCAGTGTGATTTCTTGTTTGAATTGATTCAATAACAGAAGTCTGTTCATCTAAATGTAAGCCAGTAAAAAGAATTGAACTCTTAACCTGGGCACTGGCAATAGGCATATTGTAATTTATTGCCCGCATATTTTCTGCTGGTAAAATTTGTAACGGAAGCCTGCCCTCAACATCGCTCTTAATTTTACTACCCATTTGAGTCAGAGGCTCAATTATGCGTTTCATCGGTCTGGAAGAAAGAGATGAGTCACCATTAATTGTAGATTCAAATTTTTGAACCGAGAGAATGCCAGTTAACAATCTTGCCGTTGTGCCTGAGTTCTCCGCATCAAGTTGACGAGCAGGTTTTCTATAACCTTTAAATCCCCTTCCGCTGATTGAATATATATTGTCTTTAAACGAGGACTCAATTCCTAGTTCATTCAAACATTTTATCGTTGAACGAACATCATCACTGTCAGAAAGATTTTTAATAATAGATTTTCCATTTGCAAGAGAAGAGATCAGAAGTGAACGATGAGAAATGGATTTATCTCCTGACAGAGAAAGTGTACCTGATACTTTATTAATTTTATTAAAGGATTGAATCATCGATAACGGATTTTATTTTTTAGCCCATTCATCGATCATTTTCTTTAATTCTTTCGGCATCATTTCACTTTTCTCATAAAGTCCGTCAAGACTTCTTTGTCTCAATGCTTCATAAATTGTAATCGCTGCAGATACTGAAACATTCAGGCTTTGCACCATTCCAAACATCGGGATATAAAATCTTTCATCCGCTAAATCCTCTGCTTCTTTTGTTAATCCCCGATGCTCGTTTCCAAAAACGATTGCAGATTTTTTGGTAAAATCAAGATCATATAAACTTTTTGTATTTGCATTAAGTGATGAAGCATAAATAACAAATTTTTCTATTTTAAGTTGACTGTAACATTCCTCAACCGATTTATACTTACTTCTTTCAATCCATTTGTATGCAGATGCAGAAGATTTTTTCCCGATCTTAGGAAATTTTTCAACATTATAAACCAATGAAACTTTAGGCACACCAGCCGCATCACAGGTACGAAAAATTGCACTCACATTATGAGGGTCGTGGATGTTTTCGAATACAACGTGAAGAGAAGGTTGTCTTTTTGAAACTACCCATTTAATTTTTTCAATTCTCTTTTCAGTCCTGAAATATGACTCAGACACTTTTGTAGAACACTAATTTGTAAACAGAATGGTTTTTAATTCTTCTGGCTTTGTCGAGCTTGAATTTTTTAATGTCGGTTTTGAGATAGAAGGCAGCTAATTCAAGAATTTTTGACAGGACCGTATCTTCATCGTGAGCCCAACTTTCGCAGCCGCTTAGTGAAGGGATTTCTGCTGTATAGCCGTCATTTGTCTGGGTAACAACAACATCGAGTATCATAGTTTAAACTATCCTGAAATCAACTTAAAACAATTTTCACGCTTGCGCTGGCACCTATTCTATCTGCACCCGATGCTATCATTGCTTCTGCTTCTTCTTTTGATCTTATGCCTCCTGCAGCTTTCACTCCGATGGAACTTCCAACCACATATTTCATCAGCGCAACATCACCAACTGTTGCTCCGCCTTTACTGAATCCTGTTGAAGTTTTTACAAAATCAGCACCGACTTTTTTACAAATCAGACAGGCTTTAACTTTTTCTTCATCAGTTAAAAGTGCTGCTTCAATAATTACCTTAACAAGTGCATGATTACTTTTTGCTATCTGCACAACCCGCGATACATCTTTCTCAACATATTCATAATCTTCCGCTTTTAATCTGCCAACATTTATCACCATATCAATTTCAGTAGCGCCATTCCGAATAGCTTGGTCTGTTTCAAATTCTTTAACTTCAATTGTATTTGCACCGAGTGGAAATCCAACTACCGTACATACTCTTACTTCTGTTCCTTTTAACAATGAAGCGCATAGAGAAACATAACCGGGATTCACGCAGACAGAAGCAAAATGATATCTTTTCGCTTCCTCACAAAGTTCTGTAATCTCTGCAGGAGTTGCATCAGGCTTTAGCATTGTGTGATCGATCTTCGAAGCGATGTTTTTATCTTTAAGTGAATTACCAATCCCCTTCCCCGCGGCAATTCTTGATGCACCAACATCAACAATATTTTTTACTGTTTTTGGTTGAGTGATTACATTTGTTTCCCAGCCCTTACAGGAATCTCCATAGCAGTAGTAATCTTTAAGAACTTTCTCAAGAAACTCTTGAGAAACATCTTCATCTGAAATTTTATGTTTCATTTTATTCTCCATACTTTATGAAACCTTCAAAAGTATTTTTAAGCAGCATTGCAATGGTCATTGGTCCAACTCCTCCAGGAACTGGAGTAATGTAAGATGCTTTCTTTGAAACTTCATCAAAGTCAACATCACCAACAACACGATAACCTTTTGATGCTGTAGGATCTTCGATGCGGTTTATTCCAACGTCAATAACTACAACTCCATCTTTAACCATTTCAGCTTTTACAAACTTTGGAGAACCCATCGCTGCCACCAGTATATCTGCCTGCTTTGTGTAATAAGAAACATCAGGGGCAGCAGAATGACAAATTGTTACAACCGAATTTGCAAACTCTTTCTTTTGAAGCATAATGTTTGCAATTGGCTTGCCAACGATATTGCTTCTTCCGAGAACAACAACATGTTTACCTTTAGTCTGTATGTTATATCTGATTAGCAATTCCTGAATGCCAGCAGGAGTACAGGAACGAAATGCTGGTTTACCAATAACAAGATTTCCAACGCTTATCGGGTGAAAACCATCTACATCTTTTTTAGGTGAGACTGCTTCTATTACTTTATCTTCATCAATATGCTTTGGTAAAGGAAGCTGAACAAGTATGCCGTTATATTGTTTATTCTTGTTGTATAATTCGATTAGTTGAAGAAGG
>JALONF010000161.1 GCA_025455085.1 Ignavibacteriaceae bacterium | reverse complement strand
ATAATTCATTTCAGGTTGAAGCGGTCGGAGCGACTCTCGATAAAACTACATTCGGCGGAATCAAAGCGAATGAATTAGTAAATTTAGAAAGATCACTGCGATTAAGTGATCGTTTGGGCGGACATTTAGTTCAGGGTCACGTAAATGGACTTGGAACCATCTCTGAAATAAAAAAGCTTGGTGAAAATTATCTTGTGAAAATCCTAATCCCTGAGGAGATTGAAAGATATTTGATTAAAGAAGGTTCAATAGCAATAAATGGAATAAGTCTTACTATTGCGGATTTGAATAGTAACGAAATTGCAATATCAGTAATTCCACATACCTGGCAGAATACAAATCTGAAAAACAAAAAAGTTAATGAAAAAGTAAACGTTGAAATTGATATTTTAGCAAAGTATGTAGAAAAACTTTTAACCAAAATGAATAACTCTTCAAATAAAAATATAACCGAAAACTGGCTTAAAGAGATTGGCTATTAATGAAAGGCAAAATGAATAATAATAACGAGTTTAAATTCAATATGATTGAAGAAGCCATTGAAGATATCAAAGCCGGTAAGATGGTGATTGTTGTGGATGATGCGGACCGTGAAAATGAAGGCGATCTAGTTATGGCTGCTGAACTATGCAAGCCAAAAGATGTTAATTTTATTACAAGAGAAGGAAGAGGTATTCTCTGCTTACCAATAACAGAAGAAAAAGCTAAAGAGCTCAATTTAGATTTAATGGTACAAAACAACACAGCTCTTCACGGAACACCTTTTTCTGTTTCAATTGACTACAGACACGGAACAACTACCGGTATTTCTGCTCACGACAGAGCGATTACAATCAATCGTGCTGCCGATGTAAATGTAATCCCTGATGATTTTGGAAGACCCGGACATATATTTCCGTTGATTGCTAAGAAAGGCGGAGTATTAAAACGTGCTGGTCATACCGAAGCAGTTGTAGATCTTGTTAAACTGGCCGGATTACATCCAGTTGGAGTTTTATGTGAAATCCTTGCTGAAGATGGAACAATGGCGCGTGTTCCGAAACTGATGGAGTTCGCAAAAAAACATCATCTGAAAATTATTACGATTGCTGATTTGATTGAGTACCGGATGTCGAGAGAACATTTTGTTCAGAAAAAGGTTACTGTCGATTTACCAACAAGATACGGCTTTTTCAAACTTCATCTTTATGAAAATACTATTGATCATATGGACAATCCGATGGCATTAGTTAAAGGCGATATTACCGGAGATGAACCCATACTTGTGCGCGTTCATTCAGAATGTATGACCGGAGATATTTTCGGTTCACAACGCTGCGATTGCGGTGAGCAGCTTATAACGGCAATGAGCATAGTAGAAAAAGCCGGCAGAGGTGTTGTTCTTTATATGCGTCAGGAAGGAAGAGGAATCGGTTTAGTTAATAAACTACTTGCATATCATCTACAGGAACAAGGCAAAGATACTGTTGAAGCAAACGAAGCACTCGGCTTTAAAGCTGATCTCAGAGACTACGGTACGGGTGCACAAATTCTCAAAGATCTTGGTTTGAAAAAAATCCGTCTGCTTACTAACAATCCTAAAAAAGTAATTGGATTAAAAGGTTATGATCTTGAAATCGTTGAAAGAATTCCGCTGGAAATTCCACCAAACCCTATCAACGAAAAATATTTAAAGACAAAGAGGGACAGATTAGGTCATCTGCTTAATTCAGAAAAAAATTAAAATAAAATTAAGAGGATAAAATGGCTAACATCATTGAAGGCAAATTAAATGCAAAAGGTAAGAAGTTCGGAATAGTAATTAGCAGGTTTAATGAACTGATTTCTTCTCAACTTCTTTCAGGAGCTAAAGATTGTCTACTCAGACACGATTGCAAAGAGGAAGATATTACAGTTGCCTGGGTACCAGGTTCATACGAAATTCCCCTTATTGCTAAAAAGATGGCTCATGCAAAAAAGTATGATGCAGTGATTTGTCTTGGAGCAGTAATTAGAGGAGGAACTCCGCATTTCGATTACATCGCAGCAGAAGTATCTAAGGGAGTTGCTCAAGTTGGATTGGATGCAAATCTTCCGGTAATCTTTGGAGTATTAACCACAGATAATATTGAACAAGCATTAGAACGTGCCGGAACGAAAGCTGGGAATAAAGGATGGGATGCAGCTCTCTCAGCAATTGAAATGGTTAGTTTATTTAAGCAGCTTTAGAATTTCTTAAACAGCCATTTAGCAAAATTATATCTCAGTATTATTTTTTGCCCTGATTATTAGTTAGTATGATGAACTAATTTATATTAAAATGTGTTCTTGAAGTAAGTATTTTATATTTTTGTAATTGAATTGTAGAAAAATTCAAGAAAAATGAAAAGATTATCAGAAACAAAAGTTCAAAAAATAAATTCGACGCATAATACAATAATTGAATTAAATGACGTTCATTTCGGTGAGGGTTATTTCACTGTTTTTGCCGGACCTTGCGCTCTTGAAAGCGAAGAAATTGTTCTTAAAACCGCAAGAGCCGTTGAGCATTTGGGGGCAAAGGTCTTCCGCTGCTCATTGTTCAAACCAAGAACTTCTCCATATACTTATCAGGGCTATGGTATAGATGGAGTGAATTTGCTGCAAATGCTTCACTCAGAAACAAACCTGCTTCTTGAAACAGAAGTTTTAAGCACCGACCACCTCGAAACTTTAGCATACGAAGCCGATATTTTAAGAATCGGTTCTAGGAACATGGATAATTATGAGCTGCTTAAAGCTGTTGGGAAAACTAACAAACCTGTTATCCTGAAAAGAAATATGAGTGCAACTCTGGAAGAATTCCTTCTTGCCGCTGAGTACATTTTATCTGTCGGTAATGATAAAGTTATTCTCTGTGAACGCGGAATTAGAACTTTTGAAAACTACACAAGGAATACACTGGACATTCTTGCAGTTCCCGCATTAAAAGAATTAACGCATCTGCCTGTAATTGTTGATCCATCTCATAGTACAGGAAAACGCAGTCTAGTTGCTTCTGCAAGTAAGGCAGCAATGGCAGCAGGCGCTGATGGCTTATTGATCGAGGTTCATCCTGAACCGTTAAGATCATATTCGGATGGTCAGCAGTCAATTGATATTCAAGAATTCGAAAAGTTAATGAAGGATTTAACAGTTTTAGCAAAAGCTTTAGATAAGAATTTTTCAGTACCTGTATTGAGCTAATTCTTCATAATATTTTTTAATAGCTCCTAATCATCAGGAGCTATTTTTTTACTGATTTCTTAATCAAATAAAAACAATTTCTGATGCAAACAATTCCCGCCATTGAAATCTTACCTTTAATATTCGGATTGTTAGGTGGTCTTGCCTTATTCCTCTATGGAATTGAGCAAATGACGGGAGCCTTGAAAACTATTGCAGGCTCCAAAATGAAAAACCTGCTCGCTAAAGTGACTTCAAACAGAATTAAAGGTGCAATAACCGGAGTATTTGCTACAGCAGTCGTTCAATCATCTTCTGTTACAACAGTACTGGTAGTTGGATTTATCTCTGCAGGATTAATTAGCCTCGCACAGGCCATCAGCATTATTGTTGGTGCAAATGTTGGTTCAACCGTTACAGTTCAGATAATTGCCTTTAATATCACTAAATATTCTTTACTGATGATAGCAATTGGGTTCGGCATTAGATTCATAGTCAAGAATGAAAAAATAAAATACCTTGGTTTGATGTTAATGGGTATCGGGTTATTATTCCTTGGGATGCAGTTTATGAGTGACGCCACCCGCCCACTCCGTTCATATGAACCTTTTATTTACGCAATGAGTCATATGAAAAATCCCATCATTGGGATACTCATCGCCGCAGTGTTCACAGCTATCATTCATAGTTCAGCAGCTACGATAGGTATTGTTATCGCACTTGCGAGCCAGGGATTTATAAATCTTGAAGCTGGAATATCACTCGTTCTTGGAGCAAACATCGGAACATGTATCACAGCATTACTTGCCTCCATTGGCATGCCAAGAGTAAGCAAACAGGCAGCGCTTAGTCATATTATTATTAACATTATTGGTGTATTGATCTGGCTTCCTTTTATTTACAGGCTGGATGATGTTGTTAGATATATATCGCCTTCCTTCCATGAACTAACAGGTCTTAACAGAATTGCCGCAGAAGCGCCAAGACAAATAGCCAATGCGCACACAATATTTAACATATTTAACACAATCATCCTTCTTCCCTTCATCACTCCATTAGGAAAATTTATTGCGTGGATCTTGCCTGTAAAGCCACTGGCAGTTGAAGAAAAAATCAAACCTAAATATTTAGACCATGCTTCTCTATCAACACCGAGCATTGCATTAGAGCTTGTAAGAATGGAATTGAGCAGACAAAGCAGAAGAGCTTTAGTAATGATTAAAGAAATTACTAATGCCGTGCTTTACGCTGATAAGGATAAATTAAGAAAAATAAAAAAGATGGATGATGAGGTAGATCTACTTCACGATTATATAATCAGCTACTTGAGCAAACTTTCTAAAAAAGAACTTACAGCGGAAGAATCCAGGCTGCATCAAAGCTATTTAATCGCATCAAATTATATTGAATATATCGGTGATGTGATTGAAACAAATTTAGTAACACTCGGCAAAGAACGCGTTGAAGCTGAGCTGCAGTTCAGTAAAAAGTCCCAGCCTTACCTCAGCAATTTCTTTGATAAAGTTATTTGGTGTGCAGAAGAATCATTTAATGCCCTTCTTGAAGGAAATAAAAAAAGAGCCGATGTGGTCATTAATATGAAAAAAGAAGTGAGTCAATTGGCTCAGGAAACACAATCTCATCTCGAAGAGCGGCTTAATTTTGAAACGGATGTACCTTTAGCTGAATATCGGATACTATCAGAGATCGTAGAAAATATGAAACGTATTTACTATCTGTCTAAAAGGATTGCGAAGGATGTTGTTGAGTCTAAAAGTCTCAGCCCATCTCAGCCATTACCTGATATAAACAATGTGTAAACATTAATTTGTAAAATGCGAAGAGTGATTTCCGAAATAAATATCGTTTAACAAACTCAAGGTTTTAGTCCGACTATACAAATTAATATTTTGTGAAATGCAGATTACGATTTCACTTATTTAATAAATCAGTAATTCGTATCTTTCATAAAAAAGAACAGAAAAATGATACCTTTTTATTCAATATTGTTAAGTTTCTTACTTTTACCGT
>JALONF010000160.1 GCA_025455085.1 Ignavibacteriaceae bacterium | reverse complement strand
GTAAAGTTAATAGAAAAACTTGTATCCTCCATAAAATTTGTGTACAACACAATCACTGATTCTAAGTTCATTATTCTAAAGTGTTTACAATAAATTCCCTTCCATGAGGATATTCGATGGATTAAAAATTTATGATTCGGTAACTATTTATGTAATTTTTACAATTATTCAATGTTCTCTGGCAGACTTTAATACAACTAAAATTGTTGCAAATCATCAACCCCATAAATCTGCATAGTTGCAAAATTAATAACCCGAAATAATTTCTTCAATTTTAGCTCTATATAGCTAAAATTCGAGCAAAACTGTTTTCTTATAAGAAGTAAAACTTTCAGGTTCTCTAATAATAGAGCAACAGCCAAAGTAAAAAATTTTGCACCTGTCCCAATATTTAGTGCACATCGAAAGAATTTCGTTGGTATGATAATTGTTTTTGCTTATGTGCAATATTTTTAAGTGGTTAGTCGAATTCTACAATATCTTGTTCATCTTTACAATCTTGCACGATCATACTTAAAAGTATTTTTATTATTGATAAATAAATAATTATTAAAGAATCACTTGAGGACTTAGATGCTAAACAGAAAAAAATATTCAGATAATGCAGGTCATACCCTTGTAGATGTTCCCGAAAGAGCAGATGATGGACTAGAGGAAGAACTGGATAGTTATACGAGATCAGCAATAACAAGAATCAAGTTCAACACCGTTATAAAACCTGCTGTAATTTCTTTTATCGCTTTGATCGTTTCCTTCTTTATTGATGTTTCAAGCGTACCATTTTTGGGAGAAGTAACATATGATCTTGCCCGTTCATTATTCCCGGGATGGCAGCCTCCTGTTGATACATTTGAACCTTACAGCTTTTGGTGGTTACCGATAGCTGTTTATGCTTTATTCATTTTTATATCGTTTCTGGCTTATAATAAATTAAAATTAGAAATAATCAGAACACCAGCGACTGAAACAATTGACAGAGTAATTGAATCTTCTACAAGCGTCATAGATTCTATTTCTACTGCACTTCCGCTTATTGGAGCGGCAATTCTTCTCGTTAGTATCAAATTAGGTGAAGAAGTATTTATTGGCATATCAGTTCCGTTCGAAATTAAGGCGTTAATTATACTCGCTATAGGAAAATTGTTTCAACCTGTGCTGGATCAGCTTGGTGTTGATTTTCAAAATGTAGTTAACCACGTGAAAGATATTCGTGATAAATACTTCTCACGAATCCAAATTGAAAGTTCAAAAAGTTTAATCAAGCAATTTAATCAGTCAAGTCTTGGTGGAGGATCAGCTATTTCACTTCAGGATGCTGAAAAATATAAGGCTATTGTCACTGAATCTGCAAGGTTAAGTGAAATAATCCATAAAAATTTCGCCGCAGTAAGTGTATTGATGGAAAAAGTAAATTCGGTTCAGCAATTAAGTGCCGATAAAATTCAACAGTTAAATGTACTTGCAAATTCCATAACCCAGGCATCATCATCACTTAGTGATGAAAAAACACTTGTTGGTTTGAAGCACCTTGAAGCAATTGTAAAAAAGTAAAGGTTATAAGATGATTAGAAGGGAACGTGATAGTAAATTTGTTATTTACCAGGTACTGTACATTTTCGTTATAACAGTACTTGCGCTCAAAGGAGCTGACCTGGATTTGCGGAGGGTCGCTCTCGAAGATGAGACGGTTCAAGTAAGTGTACGTGATTCACTTATGGCAGTCCTCGATTCATTATATGCTCTCGGTATAGACTTTTCAATAAAAATAGATCCAAATGTTATCGTTGAAAATGAAGAAATGAGGAAACAGCTTGCAGAAATGAACAGGAAACTTGATGCTGTAAAAGATTATGTTCCTCCACCTAAGGAAGAGGAAAAACCTAAAGAGCTGCCAAAAGAAGAGCAGCTTAAAATGCAGCTTCCTATCTCGCTAAAACAAACATTTATCCAGTACACTTGGAATACCGCTAAAAACAGTGGAACTGTACCAACAACTATCCTAGACCCACGTGACCGAAAACAATTAGTCGTTATTCCTCCAGGGCAGGAAATGAAATTTGATTTAACTGACCAGGATGAAGTTATAGTTGCATTTGGAAGCCAGGAAGAGCGTGTAAAAGTTATACCAAATAAACCTCCAGAAATAAAAATAGAGCGAGTTACTACCAAAATGAACAGCCGAACTATTTATGTTCAGGAGCTGCAACGAATTACAGCATTCACAGTTACAGTTATTGATAACAGACCTGAGCAGCTAAAGATAAGTTATAATGGTCCCATCTCTGTGACAGGTCCGCAGACTGATGCAAATGGAAACATGGTTTATAATGTTTCACTAAAAATTGCAGCCAATGAAACACAATTCGACGACTGGACGGATAAAAATGAACAGCTTAGAGAATCTGATGGCAGATATAAAGCTAACTTCTTTTTTACAGTAGTTGATGATAGAACCAAAGACAGAGTTCAGGTGGGAGACTCATTTTTCTTCACAGATTTTGCCAAATAAATACCAGGTATATTGATATGAAATTCTTGCATCCTTTTATAATTTTTATTTTAATAGTCGTTTCGTCTGCATTAACACCACTCATTGCGCAAGATGAGGAAGAACAGATCAATTATTTCCAAATGGAACCGCTGGACGATAGTTTATTCATCTTCATTCAGCAGGCTTTGTTTATTGAACCTCCGGATCCTAAAGCTGAAATAATTGTTGACGTAAGGGACGCAAACAATCAAACAATTTCAATTAAAGGTGCTCTATATCCTTTTCTGGCCCTCCCCGGGGATTTAAGAGCAAGGATTGTTACTTATCCATTTAAAATAAATCTTGAAGAAGATATCCACTACGGCAGCGTTTTTTCAAGAGTAATTGAAAAAATAAAGATCAATAAAGTACTTGATCCTCCAACCAAGCAGCAAATATCTTCAACTTTGTGGTACATCAATCCCTTCTTTGAATTGTTCGGTGCCGAAAGACTTGGAATTCCCCTAAAAAAGGATTTAGGACTCTCATTTGGAATCTTAACACGATATGAAGGTCCGCTTAACACAAATTTTCTTGAAGCTAACTTTCATATACTGGGCGTTTATGGAGGGGCTTATTCAAATGTCGATGCTTTGATAACCTCATTCACTGACAACAATCATAACAATTTAATTTTCACAAGCGGATACCAAATAGGCTACGTTTTTCCATTCGGTAATTTCTTCGAAATAAGTTTTTTGAGTTCAATAGATGCATTTACAGAATCTCAGAAAGCACAATATCTTAATCCCGGAAAGGGAACAGTTGTTTTTAATGAAGATGGTTCAATCAAATATCAGGCGTGGCTTGTAGATGATTCATTCTTGAACTGGGAATTCAGATACCCCGTTAAGCTACTTGGTGCAACTAAAGGTAGAGTATATGCAGCAAAATATCTAAATGAATGGCATTTTGGAATGGATTTTAGAGAAATGTCCCTTGCAGGTAGTACTTTCGATTTCCTGTTTGACGCTATGACAAGTAGCGAGTATAGACAGCCTCAATACGTAATGACATTAACTATTCAGAAAATTGCCGAAAGCTGGGCATTCAGTGCCTTCTCTATTGGACCTTCGTTAATTTTATCGAGACTTAGCGACGGTAGTTTTGGTGTTTATAAGATTTTTGTTAATATGAGATTTAAGATGGGAGCCTCACTATAGTTCATTAATTTTACACCTAGTTTGTTCACCCCGGAATATTCCTACCGGGGTTTTTTATTTTAAATGGAGCAGTGATAATAATTCTTATACTTTCTTTCTTAACTTAGAAATATGAAAAACCAAATAATTCTCTGGTTTAGCAGCATCGTGCTTGTATTTTTAATTGGTTACGCTAAAAGCGTTACGAATAAAGATTACCCCATCACTGGTACATTCGGAATTGAGGGAAGAAAGGTTTCCTACAAACTCGATAGAGTATGGTTTGATAAAACATCTTATAAAAATATTATTCTCTGCGATATTAAAGGTGTGGAGGGAAAACTAATCTGGATAAAAAGCAATGTTCAATATGAAGATGAGTTCAAGGAAGTGGATAGAGGACTAACTGGTGAAATTCCTAAACTTGATCCCGGCCAGCAGATCAAATACAAAGTAATTCTAACTTACGCTGATAGGAGGTATGAAATCCCTGAAAAAGATTTTGTGAATTTAACTTATTGGGGGAATATTCCCTCCCCTGTTAAATTTTTACATTTTATTCTTTTATATGGTGGATTACTTATGTCTATCAGGTGCGTGCTTGAAATCTTCAATAAAAATAAAAACTTGAAGAAATATATAATGATCGTTTGCATTTTCTTTATCACATTGACTATCCTGGTTCATCCTTTATACAATAGCTACAAATTTGGTGCTATCAACAAAAATATCCCAAACATTTTAGAACTTCTTGAACCGTTTTATTTAGTAATTATGCTTCTGTGGGTTTTGGGGACGGTTTTTATTTTTCATAAAAAGTATACTATTTCAGTAACAATCTTAATCACATCTGCAACAATTCTGCTTTACTTTATCTTATAAAAATAGACCAGCTTAATTATTTAAGAGAGATATAATCTCAGAGTGGATATCTGGTGATGATGCAACTGCACTCTTCCCTTTTACCGGATCATTCCCCTGATAATCAGTAATGGTTCCACCTGCACCTTGAATGATTGGGATTAATGGAAGCAAATCCCAGGAAGACATAATCGGGTCAATCATAACATCTGCATAGCCTGTTACAAGCAAATAGTATCCATAACAATCACCCCAATTACGATATAGTTTTACTTTTTGGATAAGACTATTAAACTTTTCAATGTTCTGATATTTTTTAATGTTAAGGTGATCAGTTGTCAGGAGAACAGCTTTACTTAAGTCATTGCAATTTCTAATCACAGTTTTAGAGCCATTTATTTCTGTAATTAAATTATCGCCAATTAAAAAATCATTTAGTATAGGATGATTGTAAACGCCCAAAATTGGTTGACCATTCTTTAAAAGTCCGATTAAAGTTCCAAAGCTAAAAGCGCCGCAAATGAAACTTTTAGTTCCATCGATCGGATCGAGTATCCATGTGTATTCTGCATCCTGATTTGTTTGACCAAATTCCTCTCCGATAATTGCGTGATCGGGAAAGTGTTTCGATATTAATTCACGCATCACTTCTTCAGCTTTTTTATCAGCAATTGTGACTGGGGAATTATCTGACTTTGAATCAACAGTAAGTTTCGTTCTGAAGTACGTTTTTATTATTTCGGAGCT
>JALONF010000159.1 GCA_025455085.1 Ignavibacteriaceae bacterium | reverse complement strand
AAAGAAGAACCTTTATCCGACAATAAATTTTGATTCAGGCTCAATATCAAATCACCTATTCCATTTACATCACCGGCGGGACCGGATTGAATATTATACGGAATTAAAAATTGAATTGAAGTATTGCTAAAGAGGTTGTAGGTGCCATTCAGTTGCAAAGAATTAAACTGAACATCATCTTCCTTACCGCTGTAACCATATTTATAGAATCCGGAAATAGTGAATAACACTTCATCATCCTCTCCCATTGAGTGTCCACTAAGCTGACAAATTCCGGCATCGGAACATTGGGCGTAGTTTTCAATTGAATTGGAAATAACTGCTAATAAAAGTATAGATAGAACTAGTAAATATCTCATTTTTTACCTTTCAAGTTTTTATTGATCTACGAGGCAATCTCATTCTAATTATTATAAACTTCAACCACAAAATATTTATCCCGCTTTCTTCTTCTCCATACTCCGGTAAACACCAACAACAATTCCCACCAGCTTAAATGAAGAATATTTTTTTTCGATAATGATTGGCTGATAATCCGGATTTTCTGAAACCAGTTCTATCTCATTTTTCTTTTTATAAAACCTTTTCACCACTGCAGCATCATCAAGAATTGCAGCCACAATCTGCCCGTTCTTCGGTTCAAGGTTTGGATTCACGATAACGATATCACCGCTAAAAATGTAAGCATCTTTCAGACTGTCCCCTTTTACACGAAGCAGAAACGAATCCTTTGGCATTCTGGCAATTGTAGGAAGCTCAACCGTATCAATCGCATCAGGATAAATTGTAAGTGGATTACCAGCAGCTACTTCTCCAAGAACAGGCTTCGGAACGAAGAATTTATCTTCAAGTGTAAGTTCAATTCCACGGGAAAGCTTTGGATTTTTTTTGATGAATCCTTTCTTTTCGATCGCACTAAAGTGCTGCTGAACTGTAGCCCTATTCCTGTAACCAAAATGGTCTGCAACCTCGGCTAAAGTCGGAGGTGTTCCCTTTCCTTTTATCTGATCAATTAAAAAATCAAGAATATCTCTCTGGATTGTGGTTAAATCTTTTTTCATAATAATCCTTTAAGAAGAGTAAGATGGAATAAATACTAAGTTATATTAAGTCCTCTTACTCTTCATCTTAATTTATTATAATACCATACATTTGTATGGTAATTTAATTTAATAAAAAGAATAAGTCAATAGGTAAAAATCAAGCTGGTTGGAGGGATGATTAAGGAAATGAAACTAATTAACAAAAATCTTATTTAAAGATTCAACAAGTTTTTCACGAAAAATAGGTTTTGAAATAAAGTCCGTGAAACCAGTAGCAATAAATTTTTCTTTATCACCAGGGAGGACGTAAGCGGTAACTGCAATTACAGGAATGCTTTGGAACTTTGGTATTTGATGAATGACTTTCAGAGCATCCAGACCATTATACTCACCCTGAAGATTAATATCCATGATTATAAAATCAAAAACATTCGTCTCAAGCAAAGGTAAAGCTTCTTCAAAACTTGTAGCAAACTGAATATTTTTCAAATCTTTCATTTGAACTTTAAAGAGTATCTGCGAATCAACTTGATCTTCGATATAAAGACATCGCAAGGAAGAAAGTCCATTCTTATTTTTTGGTACATCTGTTTTTTTATTCGCATCTACTTTTTCTTCGGCAATAAGCAGTTCATCTGGTTCTTCATTATAAACCTTTACTTCTTCCTTCAACTCAATAGTATTAACATTTGCTCTCTTTCTTCCCTTGTTTGCAGAGCTTATTATTTCTTCTTCTTCAATTTCAATCTCCTCACTAATTGTCAGGAGTTTAGGCTCTGAATCTTCAACCAGCAATTCGGGTTGAGCTTCAGTTATTTGTGGGACAAACTTTTCAACTTCCTTAACTTCAGGTGTTTCAACTTTTTGAGTAAGGTTTAGTGGAAATCTAAATACGATATCATGCTTGTCTGTATTTTCATTTATCACCAGAAGCTGGACATTAAGTGTCTCCAACAAACTACTAATTATTTGAAATGTTAAGTTGGAAAGACCATGATGTTTAGGTTCCTTTTTCTCGATAAACAATGAACGTAATGTTTCAACCAATTGATCAGATGATCTGCCAAAACCATCTGAGATTGAGATATTAAAAGTATAATTTTCAGCTGGATAAGCTGAGAAATATAATTTTTTTTGTGAAGAAATTCGCCCGATTATGCGGAACAAATTATTCATCAAATTTAAAAATTTCTTCTTGTCAATATTAAATCGTAATGACGATGATATTTTTCCATATGCAAATTCTAAATCACGTCTGCTAGTAATCTCATTTAGACTTTTTTCATAGTTTTCAATTATTTCAGTAATCACAACTTCTGACATCTCTATCTTTGATCTGTTGAAATGAATATCGGAATATTCGATAATTGTATTCATTAGTCCAAGAATTAAGACACGGTTTTGATTTATGATATCAACGGCTTCTTTTTGCTCTGGTGTAGGAGATGCAATGCTTTCAACTAACTCCTGAGTAAAACCTAATATAACATTCATTGGCGTAAGAATTTCGTGAAATATTCCTGAAAGGAATGTGCCTGTGACATATATTTCATCAGATTCTGGTTCAACTGCATTCTGATTTTTACTCTTATTATTTGGTTCTTTCGATTCTTCTTTAATTCTCGAGTTTGAATTACCTTGTTGTATTGCAGGTTTCGCAACTAAAACAAATGACTCTACGTGATTATGTGTATCAAAAATTGGAGTCGAAACAACATCACATTCCAGCAGTCTACCTTCTGCTGTTATGAATTCAATAGTAAAAGTAACCGTCTCCTTTATATGTGAATGGAAGACAGAGTCATTTATGAAAATTTTATCTTCCTCACCGCAATTCAATGTTATATCTGTATTCATTAAATCTGAAGAAGACGTACCCAAAATTTTGCAAGCCGAATCGTTAACGTAAGTTATGGTTCCTTCAGGGTCCGTTATTAAAATCATATCGTTTGTATTGTCAAATGCAGCTTTAAATATCTGTTTCTTCTTTTCAGTCTCATACAAATAGGAAACATCTTCCAATATATTCAGATAGGCTTCTGAACCTTCGTGTTGATAATCTATTCTGCTCATTCTTACATATATATAATTTCCATCTTTTCTTCTGTGCTTGAATGGTTTACTAAACTCACCATCTTTAAATATCTCCTGTGCAGACTCGAGTAGAGTTTGAATATCTTCGGATGTGTACAAATCTGTAAGATCCATTTGAATGAATTCATCCATCGTGTAACCGTAAATTTTAAGCGCGGCCTCATTCACATTTAGGAATCTTAGACTCTCTTTCTCATAGACATAGATTGGCTGAGGATTATTTTTGATAAATATTTCTGACATTCTATTTACTTAAATACATTAAAAAATTATTTGGCTTTTTAATCAGTCTATTGAGCTAAGTTTGACTACAGGTGATATAATAAATCCTTTATTAGAAACACAGTTAATTTAACCATTTATCATCATTTCTGAACTTTTGAATAGTCAACAATTATGCCATTCGACACAAAATATAAATGGATTCAGTATTTCAAATGCATAGAAGAATGAATTTTTGATTTTTGAAAAATGCCCAATATTATTTCAAATTTTTACTAATTTTTCCAGAATTTTGCCAAAATGGCCATAAGCTTATGGAAAACTCCGAGAATGGTTTGAAACTAATAATCTACAAAATCAAAATACAAAGAAAACTCAAATCGGTAGTATTAAAACTTGAATTGTAAAATTCTCCTAACTAGATAATTATTTTACACAAAACACAAATGGCAACTTTACATTCAATGATGAAGATAATATCGAGAAAAACATCTGGATTAAGTTATCTATAACCTAATTTTTAAGTAATAGTTTCTCAACTGTTTGAAGGAGAATTTTCTTATTGAAAGGTTTGGGAATATAGCTATTTGCATTTTCACTGAAGAATTTTTCATCCTCAGGTTTGATATCGTAGGCGCTAATTATTACAACTGGAATCAGATGGTTCTTTTCATCTTTTCTGATTTTGATTAAAAGCGTTTTACCATTTCCGTCGCCATTCAAATTGAGATCCAGCAGAATAAGATCAAAATTTATTTCCGATAATTGAGAAATCGCATCAGTAACATTATCAACAACCTGGGTATGGTATCTGTTTCTAAACAATGCTTTGATAATTAGCTGCGTCTCCCGGTTATCTTCAACAATTAAAAGTTTGTGCTTCTCCCCCAACATTAATTTATCCTGCGAGATACTAAATTAGTTTTTCTTCTTGTCGAAGGTGGTGCCAAAAATAAAATCCCAAAAAGGTGAACTTACACCGTAACCCTTATACTCATCCTGATAATGATGAAGCATATGGTGATTTTTTATAGCCAACCAGAACTTACTATGCATATTGAAGTGATGAATTGCATAATGAGATATGTCATAAAAAAGATAACCCAGAATAAATCCAGAAAAGAAAGGCATCATTAATGACTCGCCAAATATTAATCTGAATACAAAGAAGAATAGCAAAGCCAAAGGAATACTAACAGAAGGTGGCATAACCAGTCTTTTAGAATCGCTTGGATAATCGTGATGGACGCCATGAAAAATAAAATGTATCTTTTTACCAAATTCACTCTTAGCTTTATGATGGAACACAAACCGGTGCAGCAAATATTCTGCTAAAGTCCAGGCAGCGACTCCTCCTACCAACAAAACAAAGATATTTAATGCTGATATATTGTAAACAAATATAGATAAATACATTAATACAAGAATAACCGGAACATATACATACAGTGGAACGGTATAGTGAACTCTGGAGAAAAACTCCATAAAATCACTCTCAAACATTCTTACAGTTTCATCCTTATTTGATACATAATTTTTAGCCATTGATTTTCCTTAATTGTTAATTTTTAGCAACGGAAATTTAAACATATTTAGTTAATAATAAATTCCTATAAACCCTGCCTATTTTTCATTTTATTACTTTTTCGACACCTATCCCGGGCATATCCGGAATAGATAATGCCCCTTCTACTGTTTTCATTCCCGTAAACAAATCATTGGATATCAATTCAGTTCCGTCCAGATCTACCCAATCGGCAAGAGGTGCTAAATGAGATGCCGCGGTTATGGCACACGAAGTCTCAGTCATACATCCAAGCATAATCTTTAGATTTAGTTCCTTTGCTCTCTGCATCATTCTGTAAGCTTGTCTTATTCCCCCGGCTTTCATTAGCTTAATGTTTACTCCGGAATAACTATCTTTTATTTTTTCCAGATCT
>JALONF010000158.1 GCA_025455085.1 Ignavibacteriaceae bacterium | reverse complement strand
GGAGCTTATGATGTTATGAACTCAAAACATATTCGAGGTGATTTTAATTTTGCTTGGCCTTCAGCTGAAATTGCAGTAATGGGACCGAAAGGCGCGGTGGAAATCATCTTCAAAAAAGAAATCTCAAAGTCTGCTGATCCTGAAAAAGAAATAGATAAGAAACTTTCGGAGTACATAGAAAAATTTGCCAATCCTTACATAACCGCCGAAAGAGGTTACGTCGATGACGTTATAACTCCTCGAGAAACCAAACAAAAACTAATTAATGCATTTAATCTGCTTCGCACAAAAGTTGATACTAATCCTAAGAAGAAACACGGTAATATTCCTTTATAAATTCTTAAGCCGATGTTATTAGATAAGTTATAGTAAGTATTTAATTTTCTACTTGATAAAAGGTTTATTAAATACTAAATTTGATAAAGTAATTTTTTAACCTGGAGAGAACATATGAGGCTAAATTTACTGAAGTTATCGATCATCGTTTTGACGTTAACTATCCTATATTCCTGCGGTGGCAGTGATGAAATTACCAAAAAAAAGGAAGATGCGCTAAATAATAAAGGTAATGTCGTTGCTGAAATGCTTGAGCAAGCTAGACAATTCTATTTAACTGCACTTGAGAAACAAAATTTAGGCTTGATTGAAGAAGCTGTTCAAAACTATGAATCGGCATTGAAGATAATTAATAACCTCAGTTACTATCCCGGCGTTGATAACAATGAAGCTTACATAGAACTTGAAACTGCAATAATAGAAGACTACAAATCTTATGTTGATGGTTTGCCTGAACTTCCTCCTGGAGTATCGTTAGCTGCACTTGAAGAATGGATGAAAGGTTATGTTTCTGAGATTGAGCTAACGGATGAAAGTAAGCAGGAAAGAGAAATCATTCCTGCAGACATTCCACTGGAAGTAAATGGTTATGTTGATCAATACCTAACTTATTTTACTGGCAAGGGTGAAAGGTCAATGCGTTTGTGGCTGGAAAGATCCGGGAAGTACTTTCCAATGATGTCGAGTATTTTTGCTACTGAAGGAGTACCAAAGCAATTAATATATTTAAGCATGATGGAAAGTGGATTAAATCCAACAGCAAGATCATGGGCACGTGCAGTTGGTTTATGGCAATTCATCAAATCCACCGGGAGTTTGTATGGATTAGATGGAGGTTTTTATTATGATGAAAGAAGAGACCCGGTTAAATCAACAACGGCTGCTGCGAGACATTTAAGAGATTTATACAGCTCACTCGGAGATTGGTACCTCGCACTAGCTGCTTATAATTGCGGTGAAGGTAGAGTAAGAAGAGCTATGCAGAAATCTGGTGCAAGTGATTTCTGGTCATTAAGAAGTCATCTTCCAAAAGAAACAAGAAACTATGTACCACAATACATTGCGGTTTGTATTATAGCAATGGACCCGGTTGCATACGGGTTCAGCAATATTGATTATCAAAAGCCTCATCAGTACGAAACTTATAAAGTTCCGGGTGCAGTTGATCTTGGATACCTAGCAACAATCTCTGGAACTGACCTTGAAACATTACAGGATATGAATCCTGAACTAACTCAGTTGAGCACCCCTCCGGATTTCCCAGGCGGGTATCCCTTAAAAATTCCTAAAGGATCGTTAGATCAGTTCGCGGCTCAAATGCAGAATATACCTGAATCAGCACGCAGAACATTTCTGGTTCACGAAGTCAGAAAAGGTGAAACACTAAATAAAATTGCAAAAACTTATGGAGTTACTGTTCATGAATTGGCAGATGCCAACAACATCTCAACTAAATCAAAATTGTATTCAGGAGTTGCACTAAGAATTCCGGTTCTGGTTAATCCAAATCAAAACGATTACTCCTACAATACTGATGTCACTATTGCAAACGATAATGGAAATAAGACGGATCAGGAATATGTATCTCCCTATACTTCGCTAAATGGAAGTAGTAATGATAGTGTTGATTTGGCAATGAACGAAGTTGATGAATCTATCCTTGAATCTGCCAACAATAACAATGGTACATCATCTACAGAATCTTTAGTCGTAGAGAAGAAAACGGTTGGAACTATTGACGCAATTATTCCTGAAGGATATGCATCTGTGACCTACCGAGTAAAAAAAGATGACAGCCTGCTCGGGATTGCAGATTTGTTCAATGCAAGAGTTAGTGATGTTCGAAACTGGAATAATATTCCTTATACCTCATCAATAAGAGTTGGACAGCAGTTAACAATTTATGTTCCTCAGGACAAACAAAGTTATTATGCTAGTCTTGATAAGAGTACAGAGATTGAAGAAAAAGCCCCTAAAAACTATACTGAAACAAGTAAGCCTTCCTATGTATATCACACTATAAATCGAGGCGAGAGCCTGGGATTAATCGCTACTCAATATGGAGTTAGCATAGCTGCACTTAAAGAGTGGAATAATCTTAATAATAATAAAATAGTGGCTGGTAAAAAACTAAAAATATATACTGATGAAAGTTATGCTCCAGTAAGTACTAATGTTGTTTCAAAGAATACTAAAGGAAATGTCAATTATTATAAGGTTAAGAAGGGTGATTCGTTAAGCGGTATAGCTTCAAAATATCACCTCTCAGTAGCTGAATTAAAAAAATGGAATGGATTAACCAGCAATAATATCAATGCAGGTCAAACTCTGAAACTATATGCTAACGAATCATCAACTACGGTTGTTGAAAACAAAACTTTAACAAAAAGTAATGTTACCTATCATAAAATCAAAGCTGGTGAAACGATCGGAGGTATTGCCGAGATGTACAAAGTGTCCGCTTCAAGCATAAGGGAGTGGAATAGCATTAGTGGGAATAAGATAATTGCAGGTACTACTCTGAAAATATATTCTGATTCTTCTCCAAATTTAGTTTCTAATGATGTATCACAAAAAAATGAACTAACAAGCGAATCCATAAATCACCAGATTCAATCAGGTGAAACTATAATTGCTATTTCAGAATTATATGGTGTGTCCGTTGAGGATATAAAGAGATGGAATAATTTGAGCAGCAGTAAAATTGTAGCAGGCAAGACCCTAATAATTTATTCGAATGGCAACGGCAACAATCATAAGGTAACTAATACAACTGTTTCAAAAAACACAGTGAACACTTCTACGCATAAGGTGAAGAAAGGTGAAACGCTTGGTGGTATTGCTGAAAATTACAAGGTAAGCATTGCAAGTATTCAACAGTTAAATAATATTAGCGGTAATAAAATAATCGTCGGACAGGAATTAAAAATTCCTAAATCTTCCGGGAGTATTACTCAAAATTCAAAAAATGGTTATCATACTGTTGAAAATGGTGAGACGCTTTACTCGATAGCGATTAAATACAATACATCAGTTCAGAAAATTAAAACACTTAATAATCTATCAACAAGTAAAATAATTATCGGTCAGAAACTAAGAGTAAGTTGATTTCATACTATTCTCTTATTAGATTTTAGGGGTATTTAAACGTTCTTTCTTTATTTAACTTTAAGCCGTTAGGGGTGTTATCCCGAGCCTTTGGGATGACTGAGATAATACCCTAACACCTGATCTGGGTAATGCCAGCGTAGGGAAACGGGCTAGAAGCCTGCTCACCATATAAAATGGAATGATTGAGATTTTAGCCGTTTCACCGAAGCTATCCTTCGGATTTCAAACGGCTTTTTTCTTTTTGGAGGTGCGATATGAAAATCTTAATCGTTCTTTTTTTCATCATAAACATTTCAGCATTTGCTCAACAAATTACTATTCAAGGCAAAGTGCTTGATGCTGAAAATAATTTACCTTTAGTAAATACGAATATTTTTGTTTCTAACAGAACCGGAATTGGAACTTACTCAGACCAGAATGGTGAGTTTGAACTGACTTCAGTATTTAAGACTGATACACTAAATATAAGTTTTGTGGGTTATGAAACAGGTATTGTATCCATTTCTGAACTGTTTAATATTCCTGCTGTTCAAACTTCGGGGGGAAATGTTGTTTATACTTTTCATTTGAATAAAAAAGCAATTCCTTCCCAGACTATACTAATTGAAGCAACAATCGGGAAGGTAGGACTAACTCCACTCGCCTTCGATCAGTTAACTGCTGCTGAAATCGAAAAAACATATTCGCTTTATGATATTCCAAAGTACCTTAGCGACCTTCCTTCAACAACTTTTTATTCAGAAGGCGGAAGTGGAATCGGATACAATTATCTCAGCATCAGAGGATTTGATCAGAGAAGAATAACCGTTTCAATAAATGGCATTCCTCAAAATGATCCTGAGGATCATAACGTCTACTGGCTGGATTTTCCTGATTTGTTAGCAAGTACTGAATTGATACAGGTTCAGCGTGGAGCAGGTTCTGGTGTGTTCGGTTATCCGGCAATAGGCGGTTCAATAAATATTATCACATCAAATTTTTCAAACAAACCTAAACTTGAGCTTTCAGCATCATACGGTTCTTACGTTACAAGAAAATATTCTGCAGCATTTTCAAGCGGACTAATTGATGAGAAATATTCTGTGTATGCTAAACTTGGACAAATTTTAAGTTCCGGATATAAGAATCAAACATGGATAGACTTCAGAAGTTATTTTCTTTCTGCGGTCAGGTATGATAAGAATTTTACAACCCAGCTTAATTTTTACGGAGGACCAATTGCTGATGGTCTTGGATATACCGGCGTTGCAAAATTTGCAGTGAAGGATAAAAATCTTCGACGAAAAAATTATTCATACTGGGAGGCTGATGAGAACAGTTATATATATACTCTCCAAAGAAGACCAGAAGAAATTGAGAATTTTTCTCAACCTCATTTTGAACTCTTAAATGATTGGCAGATTAATAAAAATCTGAAAATGAATTCAGCTCTGTTTTTAGTTTTAGGTGAAGGTTTTTTTGATTACGATGGTTCGTGGGCTATTCCTGATTTTGGATATGATGATTACTTCAGGCTGAAGGAAAATGGATTTGATACTTCATTCATCCCGACTAATGCTTTAATAAGGGCACAGGTTGAAAACAAGCAGTATGGTTGGCTACCAAGATTCAGTCTTGAACATACAAACGGAACGTTATTTTTTGGTGCAGAGTTTCGTAAACATAATTCACTTCACTGGGGAGCAATAAATTACGCTGAAAATCTTCCTCCCGGTGTTACAAAAAAATATAAGTTTTATTCTTATGAGGGAGAAAAAGATATCTTAAGTGCATTTGTTAATGAATCATATCGATTAAACGAGCAATGGAATTTACTTGGCGAACTGCAGCTTGCTTATCATAAGTATAGGTTGTTTAATGAAGAA
>JALONF010000157.1 GCA_025455085.1 Ignavibacteriaceae bacterium | reverse complement strand
GCGGGGCCGACGAGACTCGAACTCGCGACCTCCTGCGTGACAGGCAGGCGTTCTAACCAACTGAACTACGACCCCATTGTTAAAATATCAAATAACAAAAATCAAAGAGAATATATGAGTATTAATTCTTAAAAAAATCAGCCCAAATATATAGGCTTGCCTTCCTAAAATCAATAAGAGATTTAGTTAGAATTAGTCGTTTAATCGTCTCCGAAACTTATCCCTACTGCTTTCGCTGTCAATACAGCCTGGTTATCCGGTTTAACCAGCTTTTGTCGCGAAATAGCATCTGCAATATTAACATCAACAATCTCGTTTCCTTTAAGTGCAGCCATCTTTCCAAATTTTTTATTTGCAGCTAAGCTGATAGCGAATGCACCAAACTTAGTAGCTAATATTCTATCGTAAGGAGTTGGACTACCACCTCTTTGAAGATGACCTAAAACTGTAACTCGAGTTTCTCTTCCTGTATTCTTTTCAATATTATCAGCAACAACTTTTCCAATGCCGCCCAGTTGAATTGGATCAGTTCTTTTAACATCTGTTCCTTTAGTTACTAATTTTCCGCCTATTGGTTTTGCTCCTTCTGCAACGCAAACCAGACTGAATCTTTTTCCTTTTAGTTCTCTATTGTGAATTTTATCATAAATGCTTTGCCATGAAAATGGTATTTCTGGAATTAAAATTACATCAGCTCCACCAGCTAATCCTCCGTGCAGAGCTATCCATCCAGCATATCTGCCCATCACTTCAACAACAATTACTCGATGATGTGAAGAAGCTGTCGTGTGTAGTCGATCAAGTGCCATCGAAACTACATATACTGCCGAATCATGACCAAAAGTTACATCGGTTGCATCGAGATCGTTGTCAATTGTTTTGGGAACACCTACCATATTGATACCCATTTCCATCAGCTTATTACAAATGTGCATTGTTCCATCTCCACCTATTGCAATAACGGCATCAAGGTCTAATGCTCTGTAATTCCGTAACACATTTTGCGATTTATCAGCAATGTCAATCTTTCCATCTTTTTCAACAGGCCAGTGAAATGGGTCACCTTTATTTGAGGATCCAAGAATTGTCCCGCCACGAGATAATATTCCAGAAACATCTTCATTCCTAAGTTCAGTTGTTTTACCTTCAACAAATCCTTCAAAGCCATCATGAATACCAAATACAGTCATTCCTTGGTCCTGTGCCGGTTTTGTAACACCACGAATAACAGCATTCAAACCGGGACAATCACCACCACCAGTTAGAATCCCTATTTTTCTCACATCACTATTTTTAGCCATTTTTTTCCTTATTAATTAAAAACTTTTTGCGAAGTTTTAAAGTGAATCTTAACTACTTTTCTCATTAACTCTTCGCCATATTTCTCAAGAAAACCTTTTGCAAATTTTTCAACATCAGTCGATGAACCCTTTGGAATATCCAGTTTATATTTTCTGCTTTGACTACTAAACCATTTAACAACAACATCACGTGCAAGTATGGATGCTGCAGCGACTGCCGTGAATTTCTCAGCTTTGGTAACCTGCTTAAGATTTATTGCTCTGCCTTTTTCTTGTAACGCATCAAGAATTAATTTTTCGTTTCCAAATTTATCACTAATTACTTCACCAGCATCACATTTACCTAAAAGATTTTCAATCACTCTTGCATGGGCCCAGCCCATTAACCTATTCAGGTTTCCCATCTTTTCATACAACTGGTTATATTTTTCAGGTGTAATAAGAACAACATCAAATATGATTTCGTTATTTTTTTTTATTTGGGTCGCAAGCTGTTTAATCTGATAATCGCTTAGTTCTTTACTATCTCTAATACCTAATGTCCTCAAGAATTTGCCAACTTCAGGAGTAAGATAGACACCAGCAATAACAAGCGGACCAAAATAGTCTCCTTTACCTGATTCATCTGTTCCAATGTATTGATAATTGGGTTCCATCTCTATTTTGTAATCAGAAATAAGAGACTCACCGAAAATTAAGTCATGCACTTTTTTATATAATTTTAAATCCTTATTCCCCTGAAGAACAATTTTATTCCCCTTTTTTCCATAGAAAACGTGCAGTGAAATCTTGTCCTTCTCATCATTAATAAAAACCTGGTAAGAATATTCATTTTTGATCGGTTCTGAAACACTTACAGTTTCATTTTTCAGAATTCGAATATATCGATCCAAAATTTTATGAGCAGATTCTTCTCTGGTATTCAACTAATATGTCGTCTATAATTGATAAATCATTTATAAATAAAAATAATGCGTGTGAATATCTCAAAATTAGAATTCTTTTCAAATTACTATGTATTTTCCATTGACAATAGGCATTGCTTATTGTAGTTTAAGCCTGACAGATTTCTTGAGTATTATACAATAAACTAAGAAAGAATATGAAAACGATAATAATATCTAGCATAATATTTTTTGTCTGCGCTGCAATGTTCGCACAAACTGATATGAAATCCAATTTAACTGATGATGAGATTAATGATCTAACATCCAAACTCACAATGAAACTTTTACTGAATGATTCGCAGATGTCTGCGGTAACAGGGTTATTAAAAACCTATGGAAGTGAACTGCAAAAAATAACTGCAGGTTCCGGAGAAATCAGATATAAAGATAAACAAGAACTCATATCTTCGATTAATTCTCAGGTTGAAGCTATTCTCGATTCGAAGCAGAAGATGAAATACGATGTTTTGAAAAAAGATTGGTGGAGTTCAATAAATGCAGAGGAAAGCGATTAGAAATTAACCGGGGAGGATATTTTCTTGTTAATCTTTTAAAGGAATATTTTAAAAAACTATTGACAAGAATCTTCATTCGAATTATCTTAACCCCGTAAGATTTCATTTTGACTCTTTCAAAGGGTTCTCCCCTGCCCTTTGAAGTACAAGAGTCAGCGCCCAGTGTTACCCCAACACTGGGTCGTTTTTTTTTAAGCTGAAGTTGGAAATTGAATTATTAAATTTTAAGAAGTGAAGCACACTTAATGATCGCAGTCTCGCTCCGCAGCCTGTTTGTGGATAAGTTAAATCGATTTTGCTGTTCTACTAATTCAATTTCATTTATATCAAATCCGCCTTCCGGGCCAAACAAAAAGTAAGTTCGTTTATTCAACTCATCTTTACCTTCGAATTCTATTTTTGCATTCTGATCAAAAAGAATTTTATGTCCATCGAGTTTAATTATATCAGTAAAACTTGCGGAATGTATTTGAGGAAGAAATGCTCGTAACGATTGCTTCATCGCTGCCAGGATTGTTTTATGAAATTTTTCTGGCTTAACTTTTTTTGAAAGAGTATATCTTGAACTGAACAAGATAAAATTGGTTATACCAAGCTCGACGCATTTTTCAAATGCAAACTTAAGTTTATCAGGATTTTTTAGGATTGGAATACAGAACCATATATTGCCGGCTTTATTTTCAAAGACTCGTCTTTCAATAATATTTGCAGATAAATGATTTACACTAACAGTTGCAATCTGAGCAGTGTAAATTGTTCCTTTGCCATCAGAAACAAATATCTTATCATCAACAGAATTTCTCATCACATTTATCGAATGATGAAATTCATCTCCGGTAAGAATTATATTATCTTCTGTGATCAACTCTATCGAAGTGTAATAAAGTTCTATATTAGAAAGATGCTCCAAGGTCAAATATCCATTCTGTTTTACAGTTGTCGTTAATAGCATATTCAAGTCTAAAAATAAAATATGGAAGTAATAGAAATGAAATGCCTGTGCCGTAACCTGAATTAAAATTTTTTATTGCTAACGGCTCTCCTGAATTTCTTGTTACACCTGTGTCCCCAAACAAACCTGCAATGATGGCAACCCTATAAGATAGAAGCGAATTCGGGAGGAGTGGAACCCAGTAAAGATTAATTCTTGTTTCTTCGATAATAGGATAGTTTATTTCCACCGAACCTATAAACCTATCATTACCTTCACTCTCGCCATCATTAAAATATCCTCTGATCCTTTCCGAATATCCAATATATGAATAGTCATAGTATGGGACAGTTTCTCCTGCAGTGTGACGAATTGAGAACCTCCATTTCGCAGTAAACTTCTCAACTATTTTGCGATACTCTCTAAATTCTAAATCTGCTATTCGATAGTTAATCCCATCAATACCCAATCCTTTAAATTCATAATTAACGAGTGCATAAATACCTTCTGCTGCATACAGAGTTAAGTCTCTTGTATCATAAACATAGCTTGCACCAACAACTAAAGTCCTGTCAATATTATCATCCGAAGCGTTTATCCCCTGCTGATAAAATGGAGTTTCTACATAATCGAAACCGGTTTTTAGGTACGCCCAATGATAGTTTCCGAACCTCTTACCCAGCTGAACTCTTGAAGTGAAATTCTTTTGTTCGAATGAAGAGCCATGAAGATATTCGGCTTCAGTACTTTTATTTGTTGAAGTTGAGTAGCCCAAATTAACTTGAAGGCTCAGGTTTTGATTATATGATAAGTTTGGATTGAAATATCTAAAGCCGAATGATGGATCGTAACCGAAGGCGGCAGAACCACTTAACGTTTCATTTCTTCCTCTGAAGTTCAGGAGCGAAACAGAGACTCCATACGATACTTTATCCCAATCCCGGTCTTTAAGTGTGACAAATGGAATAGGATAAATGTACCAGCTTTCTTCAATCTCAATCTGCAGAATGTTTTTACCATCACTTAAATATGGTCTCAGTTTAACTTCATTAAAGATTCTCAGACTGTAAATCCGTTCACGATTGTAAGTTGCCAAATGATGATCGAGGGTGTCACCAATTCCAAAGGTGAGTTCTCTGAGAATGATAAAATCTTCAGTAGTTTCATTGCCAATGATTTGAATTGAGTCAACTACAATGTGGTAATCGCCTTCGTAGAACAAAGTGTCAGTCTGTGCAGTGATGCAGAATGGGAATGTAAGAAGGGAGACAATATTCCTGATCAGAAAGAATTTTGTCTTTCCTTTTAAAGCGAATCCTACTAAATATTTAATCAAACGTCTCAGCTTAATTTTCTAATTGTGGGAGGACAAAATACTCATTAAGCTGAAACATTCAAGATAAAAATATTATTCTAATGAACAACCGTTTCCTGGGTATACTCTTCGATCGGTAAACAACTGCAAACGAGGTTTCTGTCACCATAAGCGTTATCTATCCTTCTAACAGTTGGCCAGAACTTGCCTTCCTTCGTAAATGCAACAGGATAAGCCGCCTTCTCTCTGCTGTATGAATATTTCCAATTGTCTGAAATAACAGAGGTCAATGTATGTGGTGAATTTTTGAG